>NZ_JBFRJJ010000107.1:0-233 GCF_041468785.1 Shewanella sp. 10N.286.52.E4 | reverse complement strand
AAATCCCAGGTCGATTAGCTCAGCTGGGAGAGCACCTCCCTTACAAGGAGGGGGTCACTGGTTCGAGCCCAGTATCGACCACCATTCTTTTCATAAAGAATTAAAACATTATGAAATCCCAGGTCGATTAGCTCAGCTGGGAGAGCACCTCCCTTACAAGGAGGGGGTCACTGGTTCGAGCCCAGTATCGACCACCATTCTTTTCGTAAAGAATTAAAACATTATGAAATCCC
>NZ_JBFRJJ010000106.1:0-441 GCF_041468785.1 Shewanella sp. 10N.286.52.E4 | reverse complement strand
GCCATTGTGAAGAAAAAAAAGCTATTCAGATATACCTGCCTATAGGGGGAATGAACGCAGTATATTTTTAATGAGAAGTAATTTTCGAAATAAATTTAAGTTCAAGGGAAGTAGCTGTTTAAATGGACGGGAGGTTAGTATTGATAAAGTTCTTATACCGCAAAGCGTGAAAGACTATATCGAACTTGAAGGTGAAGACGGAAGAGAGAGGATAATTAAAACTTGGATTGTAGGCCTTAATTTTCGCTGGGCTGACTTTTTGTATAGGAAAGAAAACCTAGATATAGACATTTGCACAAATAAGGTAAGTATGTGGGCTGAGGCTTTGATTCACGGATTTGAAAGTTATAAAAATGATGTTAGTTTGGTGTATTTAATAGAGGATCTTGATACTTTTTTAGCTTCAACAGGTGAAAAACACCCCAAACAAATTAAGTTGGC
>NZ_JBFRJJ010000105.1:0-539 GCF_041468785.1 Shewanella sp. 10N.286.52.E4 | reverse complement strand
CGTATTTCAGTGGTGTTGGTTTGGCTACTTTGATACTCAAAGGACACCTGATTACTGGTTGCACTGACGATATTTTTATCAGGCAGTACGCCGCGATAAAGGTATCGCGACAGGTACTTTAACGCTGGCAGTCCTTTACCCACATGTTGGCAGTCTACCACCCACTTTTGGGGTATTGAGCTAGGGAGTTTGAGACTCAGTTTTGCCAGTTGCGCCAGCAGTCTTGCTCGCCACACGGTGGCAAGGTTAAAGGCGTTGAACAGGTATTTACCCTTGTTCTTTTTCCACTGTTTTTTGTGCTTATTAAAGCTGCCTGCCGGAATGATGAAGTGGATATGAGGATGGTAGTCACGCCTTCGGTTATGGGTATGCAGCACGCCCGTAAATCCAATATCACCACCGAGTTGCTTTGAGTTTTTAGCAAAGTCTTTTAGCACGCTGGCGGCCACCGAGAACATGGCTTGATACATCAACTCGGATTGATGTTTAGCCGTTACTCGCAACTCATAAGGCAAGGTAAACGTCACCATGTAATACTC
>NZ_JBFRJJ010000104.1:0-342 GCF_041468785.1 Shewanella sp. 10N.286.52.E4 | reverse complement strand
AATCGCGCCGATGATAGTGTGGGGTCTCCCCATGTGAAAGTAGGTCATTGCCAAGCGCCTAATTTCTCTTAATTGAGAGCAGATAGCCCGTTACTTACGTAACGGGCTTTTTTGTGTCTGGAATTTGCAATGTCTTGAAGTATTGAAAAATGATGTGGCGATATGCGCATGTGAAAGTAGGGTGACCTGTCTGTGTTTATATAGCATGGCGTAATACTGACATAGAACGCGGAGGATTTATCCGCAGCTGACCATCGCCAAGCGCCATATATCTTTTAAATTAGAGCTTCTTAATTGAGAGCAGACACCCCGTTACTGATGTTACGGGCTTTTTTATGTCTG
>NZ_JBFRJJ010000103.1:0-244 GCF_041468785.1 Shewanella sp. 10N.286.52.E4 | reverse complement strand
GATGTTTATCAAGCTTATTGGCTCATCTAATAAAAGCGTAACTGCCTGAAAGACATTAGCGTGGGGGCCATGTTATTTAATCTTCGCCAATGTTGTCATAACCTGCATATTATTTATTTTCGTTATGTTACTCGGTTGCATATTGACTGGTTCTAATTTCTTCAACTCTATCCCTTAACGCTTGAGGCATTTCAGGGTCATTGATGGCATCAATAATATCTTGCGCCAACTTAATTTGTTTGGG
>NZ_JBFRJJ010000102.1:0-247 GCF_041468785.1 Shewanella sp. 10N.286.52.E4 | reverse complement strand
ACATGAAGTTGTCCTTGATGGACGTCTTTATCTTCCGTTAGCTGTGCTGTTGAAGTACCAGCAATAACAGCTTTATCATCAGTGCCGTTGATGGTTACTGTAACTTTTTGTTCGGTTCCATCAACGCTGTGAACGATTAAAGTATCGGTGAGCGATTCACCCGTTTTTAGGCCTTGAATCGCTGTCTGAGTATTGTCAGCAGTGTAGGTCCAATGGCCTAGTTCGTTCAAAGAAAGCGAACCAAATT
>NZ_JBFRJJ010000101.1:0-215 GCF_041468785.1 Shewanella sp. 10N.286.52.E4 | reverse complement strand
AGTGATTACCCATCAGGTAATATGGTGCTGTGGGTCGCAGTGATTTTGGCAACTTACTTGTTTATAGGCTTTGTGAACTAAGCATTGTAGTGGCATAGCCAATCAAGAAGTCACATGTACCTTTGTAAATAAGGTAATAGCAAACAGACAATGACTAAAAGGCTAGACCCGAATGGGTCTAGCCTTTTCTATTTAGGTTATGGTTATGGTTATGG
>NZ_JBFRJJ010000100.1:0-262 GCF_041468785.1 Shewanella sp. 10N.286.52.E4 | reverse complement strand
AATAGAGCCTTCAGCAAGTGCCGCCGTTGTTAAGCGTAATTCAGCATCAGCATCTGTTGTTGTGTCTGCCATTCTGGCAATTTTATTTACACTAGTTCCCGCTATGGTTTTAACGGTTGCTTCAGCAGAGTTTGAGTAAGTCGTGCTTAAATCTTCACCTTCAGCAAACATCTCGAAGTCTTCAGACAGAACTGCCGAGTCTGTATCATCAGCAATGACGATATCATCAGCGAGTAATTCTCTTGATGATTCTTTATCCGAG
>NZ_JBFRJJ010000099.1:0-312 GCF_041468785.1 Shewanella sp. 10N.286.52.E4 | reverse complement strand
ATTAGGCGCTTGGCGATGACCTACTTTCACATGGGGAGACCCCACACTATCATCGGCGCGATTGCGTTTCACTACTGAGTTCGGGATGGGATCAGGTGGTACCACAATGCTATTGTCACCAAGCAAATTGGGTTGTTAACCGCATAAGCGATTAACTAAATTCGGAAAGCTGTTTGTTTCTTTGAGTTTCAAGTACATGGATGTACTTGATGTCATCAATGCAGGAGCATTTTATGACCATACTTTATTAAGTGCTTTATATTCTTCACTAAGTCTTACCTTTTACAGTAAATAATAAATCTAGTTACCATC
>NZ_JBFRJJ010000098.1:0-330 GCF_041468785.1 Shewanella sp. 10N.286.52.E4 | reverse complement strand
AACGATCATAGTTCATGAGCCGTAGGTCTCATGTAACGGGTTGTTCTTTACTTCGGAGAGAGGAGGTTGTCGCTACTCAATCCGTGAGTTCATATTCCATGCCCTTGGGGCTTAATTGAAGCCCCCCTGCGGCGTGAGGGAAGCATCGCTTCTTTACTTGAAGTCAATTGCAGGTCTCTTTAAAAGCTACGCTTTACGAGCCTTAGCAAGTGCCTTCAAGCTACCATAAAATAGGCGTTTCTTCCATCGCGTTTGGTTCTATCTACTCCCTCGGCTAGACTAAAATATCACTTCTTTTTACTAAAAAATCGTCTACCGCAGGTCAAGAAC
>NZ_JBFRJJ010000097.1:0-544 GCF_041468785.1 Shewanella sp. 10N.286.52.E4 | reverse complement strand
GATGGTAACTAGATTTATTACTTACTGTGAAAGGTAAGACTTAGTGAAGAATATAAAGCACTTAATAAAGTATGGTCATAAAATGCTCCTGCATTGATGACATCAAGTACATCCATGTACTTGAAACTCAAAGAAACAGCTTTCCGAATTTAGTTAATCGCTTATGCGGTTAACAACCCAATTTGCTTGGTGACAATAGCATTGTGGTACCACCTGATCCCATCCCGAACTCAGTAGTGAAACGCAATCGCGCCGATGATAGTGTGGGGTCTCCCCATGTGAAAGTAGGTCATTGCCAAGCGCCTAATTTACTCGAAAGAGTAGCTTTATTACGATAAAGCAGTCTACTAACTTTGACACGTTAGCGACTTAAAAAGAATTTAGTATACTGCGCAAGCAATTTACTAAAGGAGCGGTAGTTCAGTTGGTTAGAATACCGGCCTGTCACGCCGGGGGTCGCGGGTTCGAGTCCCGTCCGCTCCGCCAACATTACGATAAGCCCTAACAGCAATGTTAGGGCTTTTTCGTGTCTGGCGTTTATAGC
>NZ_JBFRJJ010000096.1:0-683 GCF_041468785.1 Shewanella sp. 10N.286.52.E4 | reverse complement strand
TTTCGCGCAAGGGCTTTTTTACATAAAAATGAAGTTATTTTGTATTCCTTGCTTAAGTACAGGATACGCACCCGTTCCCCCCAAGGTTATCCACACTTTTACCTATCGTTGCCGTTAATTACCTCAGTGCTATAACGACTTAATACCCCCTAACGTCTGTGATACAAAGGACTAACGGCCATTATTACCTTCATGCATGCTAATTTTTATTTAGCAGCGCAAAGATGACTGCGGTAAAGCTATCCACATTTTGAGTGCGAATGAATAGCTTCATCTTTACAAAAGCAATAAATAGCCCGCACATTAAAAGAGGCGGTATTCAATTCTAATTGAACCTGAAAGAATAACCGAAGATATTTTAGATTTAATTCAGTCACGCGACTAAAATCACTTTTGAGTTCACTTAGCTCTACTGTAAATCGAGCAAAGGTATCCATATATGATAAAGATCCCAAGCCTGACTATAATAACACAGGGTAGCAGGTATCACTTTGAGATGGATAAGATGAGTCGGTTTCAGTTTAATGATTGGCCGTCGACTATATATCTGTAAAATGATGCGGTTTACAACAAAAACTCTGCACCTTGTAGCGTGTTATTTGACTCTTACTTTGAATTATTCTGCACGCTTATGGGGATCTGCATCAATCATCTAGTAAATTTCAGACATAAAAAAGCCCGTA
>NZ_JBFRJJ010000095.1:0-1241 GCF_041468785.1 Shewanella sp. 10N.286.52.E4 | reverse complement strand
TGGGGATCCCTCAGACTCTGACCCCACATATTCCACATATTCTCGATTGGAATAAGTTGGGCGTTAAATTTTATGGTCTTTTAGTGTATTTAAAATTTCAAGAATTTATGCGTGCAGGTTAAGTTGACTTTAGTAGATTAGCATAGGGCTTTATTCTGAAGCTTATACAGGCATAAAACACAATTTCTATATATTGAGAAGGATTACATATGAATCACGTATACAAAACTGCGAATAGATATTACCAAGACTTTGAGTCGTATGAAGGTGTCATTACATTTAAGTCTATTTGGGTCTTGCTATCACTATTGGCATTTATTTGTATGGGGTACTCCTTTTTTTGGTATATGAATTTAGTTAATTGGCCTGAATCAAATTTTTCTCAACTCCAAAAATTGTTTTTTGCACTAGGTTTTGAAGCTACAGCTATCTTGTGCTCTTTTAGGTTACAGTCTTTAAAGACGAAAAGAGTTATTAGTAAAATGCAGCAAAAATTAGATGTGGAAACTGATGTTCTCATTGAATTGAAATCAATTTGGTTTAAAAAAACAATAGGTGTAAAAAATACCGAATATATTGAGTTAGCAGAAAAACTTGATACTTTCTTAACTTTAAAAACTCGACATAAGTCCAGTCTAGCGCTTACGGGACGACAATTTGGTGATTTATTTTTTTCAAATGAATCTAAAAATAGAATATTAGCAATGTTCATGGGGCTAACGGCTTTGAGCATAGCTTTATGCATTGCTGGAGGAGTTAATATAAACACAATATTTTCCTTGTATGAAAATACTGATATTGCCGTCTATGTTTTTTACATCTGCTTTTTTTCAATTCTCATTCTAGGTTTATACTTGGTTTTTCGCTTCGTGTTTGTACTTGCTTATGAAATTATGGAAACACTACTTGGGAGACTTGACGGCTTGAAAAGTACTAGTGATAGGAGGATACGTATATTTATAAATCAATTACTAAGTCTTCATGTTATTGAGAAAGCTAAAGTTAAAAAGACTTAATAAGTGGCCAGAGAATAGTTGAAATAAGTGGGGTTAGACTCTGAACCCATATATGCTTGCAGGTGGCACTATGTCATGACACCTGCGACCTAAAAATAAAGCTTAATTTAGTAATTCAGCGAGCTTTGGACAGCCTTTATGAAAGCTGCTTTCAAGTGCGTAATCTAGTGCATTTTTATCACTATCATTTTTGATTGCTTTATCTGCGCCTTTATCAAGTAGGAT
>NZ_JBFRJJ010000094.1:0-248 GCF_041468785.1 Shewanella sp. 10N.286.52.E4 | reverse complement strand
AGCGCTGGCACAGTCCAAATCATCACTGGCGTGACTGTTGATGCCAATGGCGATTACAGCATTGATGGCGTGGATATTTCAGGCCTAGTTGATGGTGACATTACCGTTGACGCATCAGCTGTCGATCAAAACGGTCAAACCGTCACTGATGCTGACACCGATAACATGGATGCGACAGCAGGTTCTATCGACGTTGCATTAGTGATTAATGATGGCGCAGAAACTGCTGACATTTCAGGTACCACTAC
>NZ_JBFRJJ010000093.1:0-442 GCF_041468785.1 Shewanella sp. 10N.286.52.E4 | reverse complement strand
GCCATTGTGAAGAAAAAAAAAGCTATTCAGATATGCCTGCTTATAGGGTGAATGATAGAAACACTTTTTATAGAATTGCTAAGCATAGGCATAATGTCCCTTATAAAGGGGTTAGTCGGTTAAATGGTCGGGAGTGGGTAATCGATCAAGTTTTTATGCCTCAGACCTTAGAGGAGTATATTGAGCTTGAAGGTGAAAGCGAGCGAGAGTTCCATGTTAGAAAGTTTTGTATGGATCCTTGCTATGATTGGGGGGATTTTCTGACTAGAAAAGAACGTTTCGATACCGATATCTGTGTGAATAAGATAAATATATGGAAGTCTGCAGTTAAATTGAGTTTTGAGCAGTATAAAGATGAAAAAGGAATCGTGTGGTTTATTGAAGATCTTGATACTTTTTTAGCTTCAACAGGTGAAAAACATCCCAAACAAATTAAGTTGGC
>NZ_JBFRJJ010000092.1:0-2912 GCF_041468785.1 Shewanella sp. 10N.286.52.E4 | reverse complement strand
CCGCCATATTTAAAGAAGCCCGTTACTGCAAAGTAACGGGCTTTTTGCTATGTGGAAATTGAGTGAATTCGGCAAGAGAATTAAAAGGTTTGTAGCGCATCAGTGTAGGGTTCAACTCCTTATCTCTCCGCCATATTTAAAGAAGCCCGTTACTGCAAAGTAACGGGCTTTTTGCTATCTAGATATTAATAAATAAAACAACATAGGTTTGTAGCGCATCAATTTAGGCTTCAAATCCCTATCTCTCCGCCATATTTAAGACGAAAGGCTCATCAGAAATGATGAGCCTTTTTTCGTTCTTGTGTATTTATAATTAAACATGGGTTTGTAGTTCATCAATGTAGGCTTCCTCTTTCATAAATACGCTATCTCTTGGCCATATGTATAAAAGCGCGAATTTTTATGCTTAATCACTCAACATATCCAGTGGGCTAATGGTTCCTGCATAATGCTGGCCTAACACATGTGTATAAATCTGAGTTGTGTTGACGTCATTATGCCCTAACAACTCCTGAACGCTGCGGATATCCCTGCCAGATTGTAATAAGTGGGTCGCAAAGCTGTGCCTAAAGGTATGGCATGTCACGCGCTTAGTGATATCCGTTTTATGTACCGCTTTAGCGAGTGACTTACGTATGACACTATGATGTAAATGATGTCGGCAAAGCGTTCCCGTATAGGGATTATTGACGATAGTCGTAGAAGGAAATATGAACATCCATCCAATTTGTTTAAATGCACTTGGGTATTTTCGTTCCAATGCGTTGGGTAGGGATGGCCCCACACCGATAAGGTTGTCTTTCTGTTGAACACTGATCGCACTTTCAATAAATTCACTAAGTTTGTCGATGCATCTTTGGCTGAGAATGGTCTGTCTGTCTTTTCTACCTTTACCGTTTCGAATGGTGAGAGATTGATGCTCAATATCGATATCTTGTATTCGCAGACTCAAGCACTCAGAAATACGTAAGCCACTTCCGTATAGCATTGCAATGATAAGGTTATCGCGGCCTTTAAGTTGACTCAATACCTTTGCCACTTCTGTTGTCGATAATACGGTTGGAAGCTGCCTTTGTTTACTTGCGTAACGAAAGCCTAAATCACCTAACGTTTGTTTTAAGTGTTTTTGATAAAGGTAAACTAATGCATTGAGCGCCACTTTTTGTGTATTCACAGCGACATGACGGGAGTTTGCAAGATAGCTAAGGAACTGCGCGACTTCAATTGATCCCATCGTTTCCGGGTGTCGTTTATGTTGAAAGTTAATAAACGCCTTCATCCAATATAAATAGGCTTTTTCGGTTCTTATGCTGTACCCACGCATTCGCATATTTTCTTGAACTTTACTGAGAAACGGGCTTGTCATTTTTTGCATGCTAAATAACTCGATGACTGTGTTTATATACAGTGTTATTTAATTTTGCCATTTTTCAAGTGATAAAATGATTGTTTTATGCGCGTTTATCCTTGTGATTTTTTAAATACTCACATATTATCAATCGCTTAATGTAATATTTTTTTAAATAATAGGCTTGAAAAGTGCGCATGCGCATTTATCAAGAAGTTTATTAGCTATAATGTTAGCTTTTACAATATTTTCAGGTAATTAGGTGTGCGCGTTTTTACTGGTCTGATGAGGTAAATGCGCATGCGCACTATACAAATGTTAGCATTCATACCAGGAGTATAATTATTTCATTGAGTAAACTACTAATAATTGTTCTCATACTTATTTCTCCAACTGCATACTCGACTGAAAGTGTGTGCTACGGAACAACTTCGAATGGAAGCTTGAGAAATGGAGTTGAACTACCAAGTGAAGGTGATAATTTTGTTGGTTACAGCACTATTGCTAGGTTAGCAGGCAGAACTTATGTGCATTCAACTGTAAAAACAGTATTACTAAGATCATATAAAAATTTAGAAGTTACAATGCCAAATAAGGTATATAAATATGCTGAAACAGGTTTTGAAGATGGTGGTAAATTCCGTCCGCATAAAACTCATCAAAATGGTTTGTCAGTTGATTTTATGACTCCAGTATTAAATGACAATAATGAATCTGTTCATTTACCAACGAATCCATTTAATAAGTTTGGTTATAATATTGAATTTGATAGCGCTGGTAAATATGATGATCTTCGTATTGATTACGATGCTTTAGCTGCTCATATTGTTGAACTACATAAAGAGTCTATAAAGGCTGGCATAGATCTCTGGCGTGTTATTTTTGACCCCAAATTACAACCAAATTTATTTAAAACTAAGTATTCTGAATATTTAAAAAACAATATTCAATTTTCAAAAAAACGTTCATGGGTACGCCATGATGAGCATTATCATGTAGACTTCATTGTTTCGTGTAAATAAATGCTAACAAGGCGTTTAAACGGAACAAAAAACAGTGGGTTACGTTTCGCTTCGCTACACATTATAACCCACAATTTTTGTCCGCTTAACGCGGCGTTATATGGATGAGAATGTTTAGCACCAATTTAGAAGATATCTTATTTTATGCTGATACTATTATATCTAAAATCGTAATATCTGACTGTAATTGTGTGGTTTATTATGAAGGCTGGGATGATAAAAAATCGACTCTTACATTTAATCACTCTAAAATAATATATAACACGATAGATCCTGATGGCGAACGTGTTGAGACTGGCCAGCTAATTAAACTCAAGAATAATAGAATGAGAATTGTGCTTTTTGATGACGAAAATAAAATATTCCTAGAGTTAGAGTATGATCAGTGTCATTCCATATAACAAAACTAATTAAAACCGACGCAAAACACTCCGCCTTCTTTGTGTTTCGCTTCGCGAAGTATACACAAAGAAGGCTCCGCGATTTGCGCGGTTTATTAGAGCGTTCTTGACCTGCGGTAGGCGATTTTTTAGTAAAAAGAA
>NZ_JBFRJJ010000091.1:0-512 GCF_041468785.1 Shewanella sp. 10N.286.52.E4 | reverse complement strand
TTCATTTTGAGTCCGCTTCGACAAGCGACAAAAATCACTAACGCTTACGATGGTGTGTCTGAAGTAAATGGAATTATGAATGTCACGATGGCATGGATGCCAAGGAGTGACCCTTCCCCTCGAAAGCTAGCCTGACGTCCTGTCAGGCTCACGCTATTTTCTTCAACGTCCTCAATTCAAATGGAGTCTTTTAAATGCAAGATCTACTAGCTTGAGCTCTTTAAATTATCACCAATGCAGTCAAATCGAAGAGACAATAAACCCATTGTAGATACGTTCAAGACCTTCGAAAACATGGATGTTTTCGCAGAGCCCACAGGGATGTGTTTACGGCGTGTCTTGGATGTATCTGCACAAAGGTCGCTTTTTCACATCCATGTGATCACGACATTCCGTTCATCCTGAACATCCCTGCGGCAGGCAATGGATTAAATTGAAGTAATGGTCTGCTGTAACTGAGCCAATATAAATGAAGTTATCGTAAAACGTTTATGCCCCAAAACGAGTTTCAA
>NZ_JBFRJJ010000090.1:0-7885 GCF_041468785.1 Shewanella sp. 10N.286.52.E4 | reverse complement strand
ATCCTACTTGATAAAGGCGCTGATAAAGCGATCAAAAATGATAGTGATAAAAATGCACTAGATTACGCACTTGAAAGTAGCTTTCATAAAGGCTGTCCAAAGCTCGCTGAATTACTAAATTAAGCTGTATTTTTAGGTCGCTGGTGTCATGACATAGTGCCACCTGCAAGCATGCCCAAACAACTTAACAGCTACAGAGATATAGATATCGGGATTGATAAATCTAAGAATAAGATAGCAAAAACAGAAGTGAGTATCCCCCCAATGACAGGGCAATTTTACTGACTTTAAAAATAAAACAATGCGAAGGAACGTAAATTGAGAATCTTTACCTTACTACAAAAGGCCTATCTATTTGAGTGGCTTTTCTCTTCAATTAAAGCGGGAATTGTCGCTTTAACCTTGTCACTTTTTTTTGGTTTATTTCATGAAAATTGGTTTTTCATGCCTGCCTTTTGGGGGTTCTGGATACCTTGCTTAGTGTTTTCGGCGATTTCAAGTTGGAAGGGAAGACAAGCTTTGCAACCTTTATCGGACGTGGCAGCAACGTTTTCAGGAAATGCATCAGAAAAGCAAAAAAAACGGGCCTATGAAGTACTCAAAGGTGAATTAGATGAACTTGAATCAGTTGATTTTGATGACGAAGAAGAATTAGAAACCAAGGCCTGTGCGATTGAAAACAAAGCCGAAATGAAGCGACTGCTAACGGCTTTGGTCAATGCGGGACTGATTGACTTAACATCAGAGGTGAAAGAGCAAGTGAAAGAGTACATCGAAGACTACGATCTGCGTAACGATCTTCTTTGCAAAGAACACTTTGTGCAGGAAGTATTGTCACACAAAAGTATCATTTGGCAAGGCGGTGATATTTTTGAGCCTGATGAATACTATGCTGAAATGATGGAGACGGTTGCCAGTCTTGCAACCGAGCTAGAAATTACCAATATTCATTGCAAGTTCGACGAAGATAAAAAAAGTGTGGAGCTAACATTTGACTCTAGTAAGGGAGCTCAACATTGGCTGTTTAAACAGTTTACTCGCTCAGTGTCTGAAAACTTTATTATTCATCTAGCATTAATGCTGAAAAAAGAAGCCAGCTTGGCTATGGGATTGCTCGATATTATTGAGGATGACGAAGCGGCATGGGCAATACTACTACCTAAACAATCATTGTATTCATTGTCTCAACAAGGTGTTATCTCTGGTAAGGAGGTCGTACTATGAGTTGGTACTTCTATTTATACATTGCGCTGTTTGCGTCCTATCAAGTCTATGTCATCAAAGGTAGTTGGCTTGCTGAAGAACGGGACTTTTGGTGGGGTACCTTACATGCTTTCTTACTGGTGTCAGCAGGCGTAGTGTTCGCCGATTATGCAAATTGGCTAACTTTCCCTCAACAGTGGATTGTGGCTGCGATTACATCGTCATCAATCATTTTAATTGTCGGCCTTGTCTTAGCCCAAGAGTTTCACGCTTTTTATAACCCAGATGATTTAGATGCTGCCGAAGATGAGGACAAATTACCACAACAAACAGGCCCCAAAGTTGTAACTCCAAACTCAGTTTATTCATTCAGTGAACTAGTTGGCGCAGACAATGAAGCCGACTTAGCACAGCCGCTCGATATTGACCAATATCGCCCCGTGTCTGATCCCGCTGAAATGGGAGCTGCAATTGGTAAGCTGTTTTCTTCAAGTTCAACAGACGATGAACTTGCGCAAGCACTCAATAAATTGGGCAGTGCAAATGAAGAGGACGATGACGAAGAAGCTGGTTCAGGCTTTCATTTTGTTGGCACAACGATCGTTTTCGCTTGTTTAAGCCCAGCTATTTACATTGCTTGGCTTGTGCTGGTAGATAATATTCAAGGCTTATTGAATTAACATTCGGTTGGTGAAATAAAAAGAGCCACCATTTGGTGGTTCTTTTTCAATAAGCAAATGGTGGCAGAGTCTGATCCCCCTACTAATGATGGGTGGCCATGTTATTGGATGACTCCCCATTTATTAAGGTTATACTGAACTATGAGCCGTTTTTATCAATTTTTTGTAGTGATTTTTACTGTGTCTACTGTGGCGCAGCTATTAATCAGGCCGGATAGGGTTATTGATGATGCAATTAATGCAATGAATAGCAATTCTCGATTCGCTGTCAATACTGGTGGTGGGTATGATTTTAAGGATATCCCCGTTAAAGGTGTTTTAGGACCCTTTTATCAATGTTTAAAGGCTTATGAAAAGATAAATAGTCACAGACGTGAAAATGGAAAGTACAGAAGTTTATCATTGTCCGTTGGTGATGATATTGTATTATCAATAGAGCTATATGGAGTAGAAGCTCACTCATTTCATGCAACTTTTATACAGGATAAAAATAAACAACGTACAAATCACTATAACATTAATTGTGATATATCGCTTTTACAGAGCAGTATTGAGGAGCATCAGTAAGTGAGTTGTGGAAGTTGAGGGGGAGTCTCAGGGAACCCCACCTATTGCAAACCTATGGTTACTCAAATCAGCCAATATCGAAAACAGCGCAGCACTAGCAGACAAGCTATGTAATCAACTCATATTCGCACCGATGCAATACAGCAGAGAAGACGCCTAACTAAAAAAGCAAAACAAAAAGAAGCCGCATGTGCGAGCGCAAATTAGCAATGACGAATCTAACACACTATTTTTAAATGATTTTAATCACAGGTTGATGCTTAAAGGCATTGCACTTTTAAGACCAAATAGCGTAATCTATAACCAGTAAAAACAAACGCAGGCCAAGCTCTTAATCCAATAAGAGAACGCCTTTCAGGGAAGAAGAAGCCAATCATTCGCTTGTTTCACTTAAAGGATTATGTGATTACATTATGTTAAGAACCCTATGTGCTTTATTTCTCTTTTTTAGCTCAATAGTACATTCAGAAACTGAGCTTGAAATTGAAGAAGGCGTTAGCGAAAAAGCAGTAAAGGCAATTGTCAGCAATTTCGAACAAGGGTTTCCACAATATTATTTAGGCATGTATGTTGGCACATTGAAAAAGGCTGCCGTATGTAGGATTGGACGTGATAAAGATGGAGTATTTTTAGTTCGTACTGGTTGCCATGATTATGGCTACAGGAGTTACGAAGTTAGATATCGTTGCCCACATATCGATGCAGAATGCTTTTGGGAACTTGGCAGCGAAATGGCAATAGTGCACATAAGACGACCATCTATTCAAAATCGATAGTAATAAGCGCCTTTCAAAGATAAAAAATTAAGTTCTCTCTGACCACTTGTTCAATTCAAGGATGAATAATGGATTTCACCTACCTTATTTTAGCATTTGTATTTATCGTGCTTATTAGGCTATTTATCGCCCTTATTAGCCGCCCTCAGCAATTAAATTATCGCCGTAAAACCAAGTTATTCAGCCATGCAGAACGCTCATTCTTGGGTGTGCTTGATACCGCCTGTGCAGATCAATATCGTGTATTTGCCAAAGTACGGGTTGCCGATGTGCTTACCCCAGAAAAAGGCTTAAACCGTAGCAACTGGCAAACCGCATTTAATCGGATTTCAGCCAAGCACTTCGACTATATATTGTGTAAACCCGACACCATGGAGTTTGTTGCAGCCATAGAGCTAGATGATAAAAGCCATAACAGCAAACAAGCTCAAAAACGTGATGCACTCATTAATGAAGCTTGCGAAAGTGCCCAACTACCGCTCATACGATTTCCAGCCAAAGCGAGATATTCGGTGCAAGAAGTAAAACAAGTCATAGAGCAGTCTTTAACGCCTGAAATCAAAGGTAGTCTTTAGCAATCCCTATCGCTACCGCACAATTAACGATACACAATGTAACACCTTATTTTTATATGATTTAATTTCAAACTTTCGGACAAAACAGTGCGCTAACCCATTGCAATTGGTTAAAAAAATAGCTTATTGTATAACCAATAAAAACAAACGCAGGCCAAGCTCTTAATCCAATAAGAGAACGCCTTTCAGGGAAGAAGAAGCCAATCATTCGCTTGTAAAAGCCGGTTCATTTGAACCGCACAAGCACAAAATGAAAAGATTACTTTGCCCCTCATCAATTCTTATTAATGAGCTTATATGTCTACACAAGACTTAGTAATGAAACTTTCAGAGATGTACCAACAAGCACTTAAGGGAGAGAAATCTACCATGGTCCATTTATTTGGAGTGCGTTATGCCACTGAAATTAGATGCTCTACAGCCAGCCCTAAAGAGATCGCTCAGTTAGCTAACATATCTGAAAATTATGGTGTTGAAATTAATAAAGGCATCAAATTATCCAAGTATCTAGTAGAAAAGTCATAGATCTTGAGTGCACTTTGTGATCATTAATTCTTAACGAATAACACACTTAGCATAAATCAATAATCAGGGAAGACAATATGCAAATTGATGGACACCATACACTAACTTATATCGCTGCAAGATTTGCTGGTTTTAATAACAATGAAGCGCAAGTGATTGCTTATAGCGCTCAATATGTCGATGACGCGACAAATTCTGGTGTAATAAAGTTCACTAATGGCGCAATGTACTCCAGAATCTCATCTGCACATAAAATGCTCGATTATAGAAATTCTGAAGAATTAGCTAATCACCAAGTCTGGGCACCATTTCACTTCTTACCAGGTAATGCTGGTTTGCCAGCAGGGCAAAACCCTACAGGGAGCTTTATTAATAAGTTAGTGTGCCAACCAGATAGTTACGTAGCTCGCGATATGCTTAGACTTGCCGTGGCAGATCAAAGCAAACCATACGCGTTACATAGGTTAGGCATAACAATGCATGTGTATGCCGACACTTTTACACACTATGGTTTTACTGGAAACAATCATAAAATCAATGAGGTATCAGAACTAACAAGTAACGATCCTGAACTAGATGGCAGTTGGCTCGACAAAATTTCAAATTGGTTTGTAAGTAATGCATTTCCACTTGGGCATGGCGCGGCACTTAGCCACCCTGATAGACCATATATTACTTGGAAATATAAGAATGGCTTGCAAGAAGAAATACAGCGTGACAATCCAAAGTCATTTTTAGAAGCAACAAATATGATGTGTCGTGCAATGAAGTGTTTCCTAAGTAATGATCAGATTCTTGACCTAGATGGTGTTGAGGGGATTCCCCAAGAGGATCTCAACACTATCAGTGAAATGCTCAAAACAATTGATGATAAAGATGGTGAAACAAGGCATGCTAAATGGCTAAAAGCCATAGAAGATGCAAAATTTTCATTTGGTTCAGAAAAAATCAATTACATCCCTAAAGGGGTTGGTTCTTGGAAGTACGAGTCGATTAAACAACAGAAAAGTAAAGATTCTGATGATGATGAATTTGAATATAGCCCTAATTTCTTAACATCTGATTGGAAACTATTCCATGATGCACTGCAAGCTCATAGACTCGACATCCTACACGATGTACTACCCAAGTATGGAATTTGTGCTGCTTAAATATTCCTAAAAAATAAGTGGTGGCAGTTACTGCCCCACTTACTTTAAGTCGATGCAAAACAGCAGAGAAGACGCCTAACTATAAAAGCAAAACAAAAAGAAGCCGCTTGTAAGAGCATAAATTAGCAACGTCGAATCTAACACCCTACTTTTAAATGATTTTATATCAACTTTTCAGACAAAACAGTGCGCTAAGCCATTGCAATAAACAGAACCAATAGCGTAATGTATAACCAATAAAAAACAAACGCAGGCCAAGCTCTTAATCCAATAGGAGAACGCCTTTCAGGGAAGAAGAAGCCAATCATTCGCTTGTAAATTACAGTTCATTTGAACCGCACGAGCACAAAGTGAAAAGTTTACTCAGCCCCACTTATTTTTTATTATTAGCCGCTAAAATCATGCTGATTAAGCGGCCGCTTGAGGGCAAATATGTATGCAACTTACCCTCTATACGCGGTTGATTACCACATAACCAGCAGATAATTAAGGGCAAACGAGCGCATAGGCTGTACTGCCCTCGTCACTCATCTCTAGTTTCGCGTTTGCATCTTTAATAATACACCGGCCATCAGCTGCTTTGGCGGTGATATTAACCCCGTTATGTTCAAAAGCTTTTAGCTGGCATTGCTCTAGACTTAATGCCCCTGTCACCATTTGGCTAGCGTGATCCCAATTGCTAAACAGGGTATTGCCACCACTCCAAAAGGTTTGCTCATCTTGAGGTGTGATACTACAGCCTTGAAAATTCAATACATACATACCGCCAGTGCCATTAGCGCCGCCGCCCATGTTAATTCTAAAATGAGTATTTGAAATACCAACAAAAGACATCGACCGTGAGAAACGCTCATTGGCTTGTAACGATAAATCAAACCCACCTTCTTCACTGTTTATTCGGGTAAAAGTTTTAACGGTTTTATCTGCATTTAAATAGATGATGTAACCAACACCATCAGCATATTGATTAGCGCCCGTTACCAAATCTGGGATACCGTCTCCGTTTAAATCACCCGTTGCGACCAAAGCATGACCAAAATGTCCGCCACTGGTACCGTTGGGGTTTTCATCGGTTGATATCGTTTCATTAAATCCCGATAAACCTGGTGCAACTTTTAACTTATCAACCACCTGATTGGTTTCGCTATCAAGCGATAAAATCCAAATAGCGCCAATGCCGCCGTCAGACTGAAACGCACCCACTGCAAGTTCTTTGTTGCCGTCGCCATCTAAATCACCCAGTAGTGCTGACTCTCTACCGCCAAAATCATCCCCCTCAGTAAGCCCTTCACCAAAGCCGCCATAATATTCACCTATGGTAACTATGTCGTTGTATATCACTTCTGAGCTTTCATCAAAAAATAACAAATGAATAGCACCACCATTAGTATGGCCTGGATCTGCCGCCACAATATCGATTCGGCCATCATCATTTAAATCGCCAACCGCGCTTAATCCAAATGCAGTAATGTCAGTATTTTTCACCATCGACTTAACGGTGCCATTGCTATTAAGGTGCAAAATATACACTGTATGCACGTCATTACTGGCAGGGGCTGACACAGCAATATCTGGAATGCCATCACCATCATAATCACCAATGCCTGCCACGCCATAGCCAAAGAAACTACCAGCAAATAATTCACCGTCAAAATTACCTGTTAATGCTGATATTTTTTGATTGCTTTTCACCGTTCCATCTTCATTCATAAAGAGGATGTATACCGCTCCAGCATCTGTTGCACCATCATCATCAGAACGAGCGCCAACAACTAAATCACTGATGCCATCACCATCAATATCCCCTACTTTGTCATGATCTCGACCAAAGCGGTCGCCACTATCAATATTGCCTTCAAAACCACTTTCACCGTCAACAATTTTGATAACATCGCTTGGGCCAAAAAACGCCATAGCTTCGCCTGGTGAAGGGGTTAACGGCCCTTCGGTTTCTGGTGGTGTAGTTTCTGGCACTGTAGGGATCGGCTCAGTGCTGACTGTGTCATCCTGATCACTCCCCCCGCCACAAGCTTGTAAGCCCATAAGAAGTAATAATAACGCCAGCTGTAAGCTCAAATTTCTTGTCAACATCTTTACTCTATATCTCATCTGGTTCGCTGGAATAAATAACAGCACTTAATAAGGCTCAATGTTTCAATGCCTTGGGTTTGAATAATTATTGCATACAAGGCAAAAGCCAAATGTAAAGCCAATGTAAAGAGGATGTAAAAGAACGTAAGCTTGGGTAAAGACGCATAGATTGTTAAATAACAGGAATAAGTGAATTAAGCAGGGCTTAAGTAGAGCCAATAACTTTGGGTGGCCATGTTATTCTCTAAAAGCAAAACAAAAAGAAGCAACGCTTGCCAGCCCACACAAACGATATAAAATCTAACACACTATTTTTA
>NZ_JBFRJJ010000089.1:0-527 GCF_041468785.1 Shewanella sp. 10N.286.52.E4 | reverse complement strand
AATCTAACACACTATTTTTAAATCATTTTAATCACAGATTGATGCTTAAAGGCATTGCACTTTTAAGAATAAATAGCGTAATCTATAATCGGTAAAAGCAAAGCAGGTCAAGCTCTTAAATCAATAAGAGAACGCCTTTCAGGGAAGAAGAAGCCAATCATTAGCCTAGATATAGTCATTTCGTTTGACTGCACAAGCACAAATGTAACTTGCCTCTCCCACTTTAAAACTCACTCAAACCAACATGGAAGTATTATGAAAAAATTGTCCTTTATTATTGGCGCATTATTTTTGCATCTATCATTAACACCAACGGCTAATGCAGGTGATAGCAGCACATTCTCGACCCAAGATATTATTGGGTTTCACAATGCAGCATCTAGAGGAAAAGTCGATGAATTAACGGTATATATTGATCGTGGTATCGATATTAATATCGTTGAATGGAACCAGAATGACACTGCCCTAATTAAAGCAGCAAAGTTTTGCCAAGTACCGATAGCAACAATCCTACTTGATAAAGGCGC
>NZ_JBFRJJ010000088.1:0-218 GCF_041468785.1 Shewanella sp. 10N.286.52.E4 | reverse complement strand
ACGGCGCGATGGCAGAATGGCTATGCTGCGGATTGCAAATCCGTCGACCTCGGTTCGACTCCGGGTCGCGCCTCCACAATTTTTGTTTAATTGTTTAGTGCTTTAAACTAGACGGTTAAAACAACACTTATGCCCGAGTGGTGGAATCGGTAGACACAAGGGATTTAAAATCCCTCGCTTAATAGGCGTGCCAGTTCAAGTCTGGCCTCGGGTACCAT
>NZ_JBFRJJ010000087.1:0-6217 GCF_041468785.1 Shewanella sp. 10N.286.52.E4 | reverse complement strand
TGGTTATGGTTATGGTTATAAAAAGTCTGCTGATCGTTTGTTGAAAACACAAACAACGGAGCAGATAAATTTACCTGTAGACTATGAAAACCTGTTTATTTCAACGGCACAAATATGAACAGTTTGCTCTTTTTAATTAGCCAGGCTTTTGATGGAGTTATCAATTAAACTTTCGCTGAAAATCATCTAATAATTGCTGTTGTTGTTTCGACACCATTTCAACTGAGACTTCTGTTCCAGTACTATATTGTTGCTCAAACCAATCTAAAAGATCGATACGAACTTGGTAACCTTCTTTAATACAAAACTGCTCGTTTAACACCATTACTTGTGGGGCACCAAAAGACGCTCCAGAATACCAACCACACTCGCTATAACCATGTGTTTCGAGTTTGTCAGAGAGTTGTAGTGAAAAAATAAACCAAGTCATTAGAAATAATGGAAAACTAGCAATAATGATGACAAGCCCAACCTTCTGACGCTTCGCTGTCATCTTATTTAATAAGCGTAAAGCAATCCCAGCAATAAGTACCATCAACGCTGGAACCATGACCAACAATGCTGGGGTTGAGGGCCTAACCTTTATTAAGGCTGCCCCTTCCTCAATACGGTTTAACATGCTTATTTCTTGAATCAATCCGTAAAAATAACCAAGGATAAATAGCAGTAATACTGTAATGAAGAATAGGCCGTGCTGAGTGCTAACCCTAGCTTTGTTGTCTTTAAACATAATATTCGATATTGATGGATACTTAAGAAATAAAAAGTAGGGTTGAGCCCACCGTGATATTTTGTCTCTACCACTGCACTACGTAGCCAGTCATTACCTGCTTTATATTGTAGTTACGTTCGGCTTCACCTAATACATCTTTACTCAACAATCGAGAACAAAAAAAGCGGTGTCATGACGGCTTATAAATCCGTCATGTAAACAAGATATATAGAAATAAACATCAGAAGAATAAATGAATATGAGACAACTTTTGCTAACACACGATCGTATGTTCGAGAAAGCCGTAATATTACTTCATCAGCTAAAACGGGAACTTTTGAAGGTTTCCCTCGGGCTAGAACTGATACAAAAGTAGAAATCCTTAACCCCCATCCTTTTTCGTCCCACAACAGGAATATCAATTCCCTCAGCCAACATTTTACGTTCTATTGTTCTCATTGAGGTAAGTGTAAAGAGTAAAAAACTGATACACCAAGTAATCATACTTCCTCCCCCAATTAGCAATGCAAAATCATCTAAACTCATAATTTAAAACCAATTTACTGATGAACTTTGATCATAAAGTGCACCCGATATGATTTGTGTACCTTTATCAACGGTCTTACCTGCAGCATAGCCCGCACCCATTCCTACTCCAATTAGAATAACCCAGTCAACAAGCCCTAGCCTAATGCTATTCCAACACCTAGAGCTAGAGTTTTCGCACCAACATAAAGCCCTGCCGCTGTACCCTCACCAAACCAGCTGTCTAGACAACGGCAGTGCGTTGTCAGCCTGTATCAGCTATAGAATAGCTATAACTGCCTGGTTTCGCTGTTGCAATGTCCCTTTTGAGAACGGCAATCTAATTGTCGAAAAAAAAGTAAATAATTCCTCCCGAAAGCATACAAAATACAAAAGATATTTCTACGATTATTGCGAGTACTCTATCGTAAGTGCGAGAATGACGCAGAATTGCTTCATCAGCTAATACAGGGTGCTTTGAAGGCTTACCACGAGCCAAGATTGAGGTAAAAATGGAAATTCTAAACCCCCAACCTTTTTCATCCCACCACGGAATATCAACCCTTTCAGCCAACATTTTACGTTCAATGCTTTTCATAGAAGTCCGGGTGAATAACAAAGTACTTATAAGACATATAAAAGAGCTAATGATCATTAGCAACTTTATGGCTTCTTCAGCTGGGCTCAAAACTTCCATTTTAAAACCAATTCACATCAGAGCTTAAATCATACATAAAACCTGCACCCTCTTTTCCAATAAAATCACCTATTTTCCCTGCCCCATAACCTGCACTAATTCATACCCCAATTAAATGACCAGCCAATAGACCCAGATTTCAATGAGGTATATCCCATTCACAGTTAAGTATTGTAAATAAAATAATGAATTGTTCCGCAAATCATACAATATACAAAGGATATAGAAACGACTCTAGCTAGTACTCGGTCAAAAATTCGCGAATGCCGTAAAATAACTTCATCAGCTAACACGGGATATTTAGAAGGTTTACTGCGCGCTAACACGGTGACAAAAGTAGAAACTCTAAACCCCCAGCCTTTTTGATCCCACCAAGGAACATCAATCCCATCAGCGATCATTTTACGCTCTATCGTTTTCATTGAAATTCTGGTGAAAATTAAAGTGCTTAATAGGGATAACACCATAGCACTACCGCCTGTGATCAATAAGAATTTATCCATAACTCAAAACCAATCGACAGATGAACTAGTATCATAGAGGTAACCTGAAAACTCTTTACCAAAGTAGTCACCAATTTTCCCAGCGCCATAACCTGCACCGATTCCTACTCCGATAAGGATAACCCAACCAACTGGGCCTAAAGCTAATGCTATGCCAGCCCCTAAAGCTACTGTTTTTGCGCCTACAGCAAGCCCTGCTGCGGTGCCAAAACCAAACCCTGTCGTCTCTACCACTGCACTACGTTGCCAGTCATTACCTGCTTTATACCTAACTTGAAATAAACGGCATTGTTTCGTCGCTGCAATGTCCCTTTGAGAAAAGCAATCTAGTTTTCGTAAAGAAAGTAATAAATTGCTGCAAAAATCATAAAAAAAACAAAAGATATTTCTACAATTATTGCAAGCATTCTATCGTATGTCCGAGAATGCCGTAGAATTGCTTCATCTACTAATACGGGATGCTTTGAAGGCTTACCACGAGCTACTACCATCACAAGGGTAGATACTCGCAATCCCCACCCTCGTTGATCCCACCAGGGTATATCTATACCTTCTGCTAGCATTTTACGTTCTATGGTTTTCATTGAGGTTCTGGTAAAAAGTAACGTGCTAAACAGAAATAGCACAGTAGCAATCCCCCCCGTGATTAATACGAATTCTTTCATGCCTCAAAACCAATCTACAGATGAACTAATATCGTACATATAGCCTGACAACCCTTTTCCAAAAGCATCTCCAAGTTTTCCTGCGCCATAACCTGCACCTATACCCACACCGATAAGAATAACCCAGCCTACAGGCCCCATTGCTAATGCAATTCCAGCACCCGCACTTACAACACTTGTACCAGCCGCAAGACCAGCTACAGTCCCAAGTCCAAAACCTGTAGTCTCTACCACTGCACTACGTTGCCAGTCATTACCTGCTTTATAATCGTTATAAACACTATCAGCTCGAATACCAGCATCCAACGCTATAAGCCCTTTGCCAGCAATATCAGACGCAATTTCTAAACCACGAATACTGCGTATACCTGACAGTGACGTTAACTTTAAACGTGAGATATCACGGCTGCTTCGTGCGATATCTGAGCCACGTTGTGCACTTGACCAGATATTGCCACGCTTATTTGCCTTAACCACACCGCTGAAATGTTTAACTTCTCGAGCAAATTTTTCGTTGAGGTCTAAATGAGCCGCTTTGGCAATTTGGCCTAATTTAATTAAAGTCGTTTTATTCGCTTTATTTTTAGAAGCATGATGGATATCGATTAAAGCTGTTTGATATTTGAAAATAGCTTTACCAAAACTACTTAAGCGCCCTTCTTTAGCAGCTATTGCAGTCGCACCAGCGCCTAAACCCGTTAATGAATCAACATTCCCTTCGGTCATCTTTCTTGCTGTTGTCACATAAGGTTGTATTTCTTTTTGGTAAACAGCTGCAATAGCTTGGAGCTGATCATCACCAAAAATAGCATTCATTTGTGCCACTTTTCGCTGGGAATGCGAAGGCCAGTTATACACTTCTGACAATGCACAAGCGAGATCTGGCCGAGCTTGCTGAATAGATTGAGTTGCATCAGCTGGCAAAACAAACGGAGTACCAGCAGGCAGAAAGTTGCCTAAAATATGCGGGTTGTTATTTCGAAATGCTTTTACTTGATTAATATCATCAGCATTTATAGGTAATGAAGCGCGGCTTTGTGTACTAAAACACAGATCGTATTCTTGTGGCATTAGAGTTCCTTTCTAATTGAGCTTTCCATAATTTCCAAACAAATTTTACACGAAATCCTTTACGGCACAACATATTGAACAAGACTTAAGCATTAAGCGGGGTCAAACTATGCCCTATTATTTCTTAAATTAAGTTTAGTCTGCCCCAACACGCCAGAAATAACTATTCATGAAGTACAAAAACATACTTAAGGGTATATAACTAAAGGTTTTTTATTCTGAAAAAATCAACTTTAGCTTCAAATAGTTTACTTATTATAAACGGCGATTATAATCACTTACCTTACTTGCAAGGAGCAAAAGTATGCTAGGAATGCTTAAGAAATATACTGTCGAATTAAGCCCAGAGGTTCATGGCAAAATCTCTAATAATGGCTCCCCTATTGAAAACCTGCTTATAGAGCGCAGCCTAACCTACGCTGACGAAGAATATCTAGATAACTGCTTAACAAATGCTAATGGTGAGTTTAGCTTTGAAGCAAAATCTATCAAATCACGCTTACCAGGTAATATTCTGCATGAACCCGTTGTTAGGCAAGTGATTGAATTCACTATGCATGATCATGATAGTGAAACTTATATTTGGGCTACAAACCAACATGACATTACTTGCCCTACTATATGTAAAACACACTTAAGCAATCTTACTTCTGATATAAGTAATGAAGAAGAGGTGTTTGAATTAACCAATGTAGAAGCACCTGAATACCCTCTAATTGTAAGATCGAATTGTTCACTCTAAATTTAAGGATGAAATTATGGGAACATTATCTCCAAATATGGTGGTAGAGCTTTCTTCTATTGCCTACTCGACGCTACAAATGAAAAAACAAAAGCGGTTTTCCTTTGATACTAGCAAATCCTTATCAAATCACTTTAATTTTGATTCATTTTCTAAACCCGTGATGGGAACATCTGGTGGTTTTGTTGCTAAAGCTAGAAATCAACAGACAGGCTTTGCATTAGTTGGGCAAGGCAAGAGTCAAGAATATAAAAATGATATTGTCATCGCTGTACGTGGGACAAATTTTGCGAGTTTAAATGACTTGTCTACTGACGCGCGAGCCTCTACCAGTTCAACTGAGCGTGGTGCATTAGTGCATGCAGGTTTCAACTCAGTATTTGAATCAATGAAAACTGAATTATGCGAATATATTAATTTAGTACCAGCCAATGCAACGCTTCATTGTGTTGGACACAGTTTAGGTGGCGCCATAGCAACATTAATTGCCGATTGGGCAAAGCAACGACTCGCAAATGTGAAGCTATATAGTATTGGTGCACCGAAAGTTGGCTTTGCCGATTTCGCACTTAAAAGTACAAACTCTTTAGGGCAAGAGAATATATTTCGCTGCACTAAAGGTTGCGACCCCGTCCCTATGGTGCCAGTCTGGCCTTTTGTGCATGCACCATATAATGGCTATGAATATCGAGTTGATAACTCAGGCTTTGTGAACCCTATCAAGCACAGAGTTAAATATTATATGCAAGATATGAAAAGCAATGATTGGCATTCATATCAACGAAAAGTGAGCTTTAATAGCCACAAAAGAGTGACGTTAGATGCACGCTTAAGTCATCAAGTCAGCCGTGATTTATTTTGGATGAATCGATTAAGCGAAGCGCTACTGACCTTATTACGTCAGCTAGGAAATGGCGTTGCTGCCAGAATACAAAGTGGTATCTCAAATGGTTTGAATTTTTACGATCAAATCGCCATGGTATTATCTGATGTCACTTTACACAATGCCACCTTCACAGGGCAACTAAATGGCTTACTCGCCCATATGTTGGTGTTTGCTGGTCATGCTAGCCATAAAGTAAAAACATTATCTTATGACTTTATTAAGTGGGTATTTGAACAAACCATTAAAACAGTCAATCGATTAGCACGTGAAGCTCTCAACTAAGCAATGATTAAATAAGCCAATAACTGCAAGTAGGAATTGGCTTTATTGCTTTAACACTGCAAAACATTCTCAAACACCAAACCAGCAGCATTTGCCTGCCCACACAAACGATATGAATCTAACACACTATTTTT
>NZ_JBFRJJ010000086.1:0-327 GCF_041468785.1 Shewanella sp. 10N.286.52.E4 | reverse complement strand
ATCGTGGCCCATTGCGAGGCGTATTAAAAGTGGATGGGTCCATTCCATTATCCATGCCTCTCGCTCAGAGCGTTTCACACAGTGAAACTTCGCCATGTCATGGACGGTCACTGCTGTGCTTACACCCGAATTTTCATCTCTTCGAATTAACTGTATTTGTGTCAATTTAAAAAACTAAAATATCTAGTTCTAAATTAGCTAGAAGATTCAATTTGAATTGAGGAAAGTAAGAAAATCGCGTGAGTCCAGACATGGATGTCTGGCTAGCTTTCGAGGGGAAGGGACGCCCCATCGTAAGCGTTAGTGATTTTGTAGCTTGCCGAAGCG
>NZ_JBFRJJ010000085.1:0-257 GCF_041468785.1 Shewanella sp. 10N.286.52.E4 | reverse complement strand
GTGATGACCTGCACTGTGCCAGCGCTATCGGTGAGCGTTAGGGTGACAGTTGAGTTTGGCGCCACATCAGTAGTGGTACCTGAAATGTCAGCAGTTTCTGCGCCATCATTGATGGTGAGGGCTACATCGATTGAGCCCGCGGTGGCGTCCATGTTGTCGGTGTCAGCATCAGTGACGGTTTGACCGTTTTGGTCGACAGCTGAGGCATCTACAGTAATGTCACCATCAACTAAGCCTGAAATGTCTACGCCATCAAT
>NZ_JBFRJJ010000084.1:0-248 GCF_041468785.1 Shewanella sp. 10N.286.52.E4 | reverse complement strand
TGATCGACCGCTTGAGCATCTACCGTAATGTCGCCATCCACCAGGCTTGAAATATCCACGCCCGCAATGCTGTAATCGCCATTGGCATCGACAGTCACGCCCGTCACCTCAAGGGTGTTGCCGGCGCTATCGGTAAGAATAAGGGTGACAATGCTATCTTCTGCCACATCGGTGGTGGTACCTGAAATGTCAGCGGTCTCTGCGCCATCATCGATGGTCAGCGCTACATCAATTGAACCTGCAGTCGC
>NZ_JBFRJJ010000083.1:0-206 GCF_041468785.1 Shewanella sp. 10N.286.52.E4 | reverse complement strand
TCAACGGTCACGCCAGTGATGATTTGCACTGTGCCAGCGCTATCGGTGAGCGTTAGGGTGACTGTGCTGTTTGGCGCGACATCAGTAGTGGTACCTGAAATGTCAGCGGTTTCTGCGCCATCATTAATCACTAATGCAACGTCGATAGAGCCCGCAGTCGCATCCATGTTGTCGGTGTCAGCATCAGTGACGGTTTGACCGTTTTG
>NZ_JBFRJJ010000082.1:0-1908 GCF_041468785.1 Shewanella sp. 10N.286.52.E4 | reverse complement strand
CAAAGAAAGCGAACCAAATTTACCTTGTTGCACAGTGGCTTGGAATTGGTTTTGACCATTGTCTACATCGGTAACAGTTAACGCACCATCGACATGAAGTTGTCCTTGATGGACGTCTTTGTCTTCAGTCAATGAAGCTGAACTTGAACCACCAATGACCGCTTTATCGTCAGTGCCATTAATGGTGACTGAGATTTTCTGCTCGGTGCCATCGACACTGTGAACGACTAGCGTATCAGTAAGTGACTCACCCGTTTTTAGCCCTTGAATAGTCTGTTGTGAATTGTCTGCAGTATAAGTCCAATGACCTAGGTTATTAATCGACAATGTGCCGAACTGACCTTGTAATGATGTGGCTGAAAACTGAGCTTGGCCGTTATCTAAATCTGTAACAGTGAGGGCACCATCGACATGAAGTTGTCCTTGATGGACGTCTTTGTCTTCGGTTAATTGTGCTGAACTTGTACCAGAAATGACCGCCTTATCGTCGGTGCCATTAATGGTCACTGAGATTTTTTGTTCAGTGCCATCGACGCTGTGAACGACTAGCGTATCAGTAAGCGACTCACCCGTTTTCAGACCTTGAATAGTCTGTTGTGAATTGTCTGCAGTATAAGTCCAGCGGCCTAGGTTATTGATCGACAGTGTGCCGAACTGACCTTGTAAAACATCAGTTTGGAAGTGAGCTTGGTCTTTATCTAAATCTGAAATTGATAGTTGACCTTCTGCGTGCAACTCGCCTTGTATGACGTTGAAGTCTTCTTTGAGAGAAGCGAATGTTTCTCCCTCAGGTGTTGGGGCTGTTAAATTCAAGGCGTTGTCTGTAGAGGAAATAATGTTACCGATCACTGCTTTATCGTCGGTGCCATTGATGGTAACGGTAACTCTCTGCTCAGTGCCATCGACTGAGTGAACTAATAAAGTGTCGGTAAGTGATTCGCCAGTTTTGAGCTCTTGAATGACGGTTTGGGTATTGTCGGCTGTATAAGTCCAATGACCCAATTCGTTAATAACTAGATGACCAAATTGCCCTTGTAAAGATGATGCTTGGAAATGACTTTCACCTGTATCTGTGTCAGTGACAGATAATTGTCCTGTCACTGATAAATGTTGCGTTACTAGGTTTTTATCTTCGGTAATGCTACCTGTAGATACGCCAGAAATGACAGCGGCTTCATTTTTACCAATAACAACAATAGTGACTTCTTTTGAAACTGGCGTTCCTGAACTATCAGTAGCTGTTACTGTAAAAGATTCACTTGCTTGTTGCCCTGAATGTAGTCCTAAGGTCGAACTTGATTGGTTATCGAGGTGATATTGCCATTCGCCTGTATCAGGGTTAATTGATAATTGACCAAACTTGCCATTGGGCTGCTCAACGTTCCATACACTTTGGTCATGATGATCAGGATCAGAACTTGTTAATGTCCCACTTACGTTATCAATGTTACCAGCGCTGTTGATAGTCGCATTATGCATACCTGAAATAGTCGGTAAATCATTACTTCCTTCAACTTCTACTGCAATGATGCTAGAGGCTTTGTGGCCATTGTTATCAGTTGCTGTAATGATGAATTGTTCCGATTGTTGCTCGCCTTCTGAAAGTGCATTCGTTTGACTATTACTGTTATCCAGTAAGTATTGCCATTGACCTGTGACAGGATCAATGACGATATGTCCATATTGCCCTTGAGCGGTGTCAACTGACCAAGAAATATGTTCGGTATCAGAACCTTTTACATGCATCTGTCCTGATGCGCTGCTAATAACATTATCTTCTTTTAATTGCGGTATTTGTTGTTGACTTGCAATGCTTGTAGGCGTTTTATCAGTGCCAGTGCCAGTGCCAGTGCCAGTGCCAGTGCCAGTGCCAGTGCCAGTGCCAGTGCCAGTGCCAGTGCCAGTGCC
>NZ_JBFRJJ010000081.1:0-790 GCF_041468785.1 Shewanella sp. 10N.286.52.E4 | reverse complement strand
CATTCTCCGTTGGAAATTTTTCTGTTTAAATTTCGTCGGAGCGGCAAGGGATATCGAAAAGGGAAATGCTGTTGTTTCCCTTTCGTCTGGTGTGGGCGAAGCGCCACGACGTTGGTTTAGACGTTGATTTAGATTCTATTCAAATCTAGAAATCATTAGCTGACTAAAGCTGCTAAATCGTTTTGGGGCATAAACGAGTTACCCGTTTATGTGTTGCACTTCATCTATATTGGCTCAATGACTTAAGACCATCACTTCAATCTAATCCATTGCCTGCCGCAGGCTTTTGTGCAGATACATCCAAGACACGCCGTAAACACATCCCTGTGGGCTCTGCGAAAACAAATAACATCCATGTTAAACGGCCAGTTCGGCATCCATGCCTCTCGCTCAGAGCGTTTCACACTGTGAAACTTCGCCATGTTTTCGAAGGTCTTGAACGCATCTACACTGGGTTTATTGTCTCTTCGATTTGACAGCATTGGTGATAATTTAAAGAGCTAAAGCTAGTAGATCTTACATTTAAAAGACTCCATTTGAATTGAGGGCGCAGAGAAAATAGCGTGAGCCTGACAGGACGTCAGGCTAGCTTTCGTCGGGCCATGGATGGCCCATCGGAAGCGTTAGCATTTTCGAATAAGGCCGAAGCAGTCTACAAGCGAGGTTGAAAGCTGGAGCAATCCCCGTTGAAAACATGCGCTTTTCAGCATTTTTCGTTGGGGCTGCGGGGTGTTCTAAGAGGGAGTCGCAGTTCACTCCCTTTTAGTCTGGTGTGGGCGAAGCGCCACGA
>NZ_JBFRJJ010000080.1:992-1199 GCF_041468785.1 Shewanella sp. 10N.286.52.E4 | reverse complement strand
CACAGCTACGCCACTCATTTGTTAGAACAAGGGCTAGATTTGCGCTCAGTGCAAAGCCTGCTCGGTCACAACAGCCTTAATACCACCGCCCGCTATACCCGCCTCACCACTATCACTCGCAAAAATACCGCCCTATCCGTTAACCAGCTGACTGATAATTTGGTGCTCAAATGGGAGTGCGATTTATGATGTTCATTGAACTTTTAC
>NZ_JBFRJJ010000080.1:0-197 GCF_041468785.1 Shewanella sp. 10N.286.52.E4 | reverse complement strand
ATTTACGCCATGCTTAATTGTCGCAGTAACACTGAGCGAACCAGCCATTGGGCATGCCGAAGCTGCACGCATACTGCTGATTTCCCGTTGTCATGTGGTCATCGCAGTTGCCCGCAATGCCAGCACAACACCACGACAGACTGGCTCAACAAACAGCAAGCTAAACTCCTGCCCGTGGAGTATTACATGGTGACGTT
>NZ_JBFRJJ010000079.1:0-1234 GCF_041468785.1 Shewanella sp. 10N.286.52.E4 | reverse complement strand
TGGCTAAAGAAAAATTTGAACGTAATAAACCACACGTAAACGTGGGTACAATCGGTCACGTCGACCATGGTAAAACAACGCTAACTGCTGCAATCTCAGCTGTTTTAACCAAAACTTACGGTGGTGAAGTTAAAGATTTCGCACAAATCGATAACGCTCCAGAAGAGCGTGAGCGCGGTATTACAATTAATACTTCTCACATCGAATATGACACACCTACTCGTCACTACGCACACGTAGATTGTCCTGGTCACGCCGATTATGTTAAAAACATGATTACTGGTGCTGCTCAAATGGATGGCGCTATCTTAGTAGTTGCTGCTACAGATGGTCCTATGCCACAAACACGTGAGCACATCCTGCTTTCACGTCAGGTTGGTGTACCTTTCATCATCGTATTCATGAACAAATGTGACATGGTTGACGATGAAGAACTACTTGAATTAGTAGAAATGGAAGTTCGTGAACTTCTTTCTGAATATGACTTCCCAGGTGATGACTTACCAGTTATCCAAGGTTCTGCGCTTAAAGCTCTTGAAGGCGATTCAGCTTGGGAACCAAAGATTATCGAACTAGCAGAAGCGTTAGATTCGTACATCCCTGAGCCAGAGCGTGACATCGATAAGCCGTTCCTACTTCCAATTGAAGATGTATTCTCAATTTCAGGTCGTGGTACAGTTGTTACTGGTCGTGTTGAGCGTGGTATCATCCGCGTTGGTGAAGAAGTTGAAATCGTTGGTGTTAAAGAAACGACTAAGACTACTTGTACTGGTGTTGAAATGTTCCGCAAGCTTCTTGACGAAGGTCGTGCTGGCGAAAACTGTGGTGTTCTTTTACGTGGTACTAAGCGTGAAGACGTTGAACGTGGTCAAGTATTGGCACAGCCAGGTACTATCACACCTCACACTACTTTCGAATCAGAAGTATACGTACTAAGCAAAGAAGAAGGCGGACGTCACACTCCATTCTTCAAAGGTTACCGTCCACAGTTCTACTTCCGTACAACTGACGTAACTGGTACTATCGAGCTTCCAGAAGGCGTAGAAATGGTAATGCCTGGTGATAACATCAAAATGGTTGTTACACTAATCTACCCAATCGCGATGGACGACGGTTTACGTTTCGCTATCCGTGAAGGTGGCCGTACTGTTGGTGCTGGTGTTGTAGCTAAAATCGTTGCTTAATAGCGACCTTTAGTTAACACTTTAAAAAGGAAGCTTCGGCTTCCTTTTTT
>NZ_JBFRJJ010000078.1:0-547 GCF_041468785.1 Shewanella sp. 10N.286.52.E4 | reverse complement strand
GTTTGGCGATAAATTTGATCACCAAATGCCATGAATGTTCCAATCTTTTTTCAATATCTTGTTGTTTCTAATAATTATTTCGTGGGGATTCGTCAGGGTCAGAGTAACGTTAATCTAAACCCCATCGATTCAAATGAAGTCAGACGCTGGATAATTCCCCGTTGGAAGTTGCTGAAGTATAAGCAGATAAATGGCGTAAGCCTGACATGGTCTTTCTCGCACATCCATGTGCTTATCGGCATTCAGGCATCCTGCCTATCAGAATCAGTTTAGCTTTCGCGGGGCATGGTTGCCCCATCGGAAGCGATAGCTATTTTCAATATACACTAAGGATAACAACTTCGTCGGGGCTGCGGGCCAATGTTTACAGAGAGTAAGAGGGTGTCGCAGTTCACACCCTTTTGGTCACTCTCTTTGGCCGCAAGGCCATAAAAGAATAGTAATAAAGCTAATCATAAAACCCATTTTCCAAAATGAAGTCAGACGCTAAGTAATTCCCCGTTGGAAGTGTCCGGAAATAAGTGGGGCAGAGTCTGAGGGATCCCCA
>NZ_JBFRJJ010000077.1:0-258 GCF_041468785.1 Shewanella sp. 10N.286.52.E4 | reverse complement strand
GGGTGAGCAACACCTTTATGGCAATCTACACAAGTCTTTCTGCTTGGAATAGTAGTCGCCTTCTTGCTTTTTAATTCACAACAGCAAATTTCAGCCATAAAAAACCTCGCTAAAGCGAGTTTTTTTAATTGATAGCTGCAAGGGTCATCACTCCCTATTCGCCACCTCTTATGTAGGTCTACTTACTTTTTAGGGTAAGGGTGAGCAACACCTTTATGACAATCTACACAAGTCTTTCTGCTTGGAATAGTAGTCGCC
>NZ_JBFRJJ010000076.1:0-27172 GCF_041468785.1 Shewanella sp. 10N.286.52.E4 | reverse complement strand
GGGTGAGCAACACCTTTATGACAATCTACACAAGTCTTTCTCTTATCGCCTTCTTGCTTGGCGTTGCGTTCGTGCATTCTTTTAGCCATTTTCTTCATTGTTTCAGGCTGATCTTCGTAGATACGAGTATGACAATGTTGGCAGTTAGCTGAGTCAGTTGCACGGAAGTATTCAAGTGCAATATCTGCTTGCTCTTTACGGTTTTCATCTAACCATGCTTGCGTGTTGAAATCTTTGATAGTCACAAAACCATATAGATCTTTCGATACGATGATTTTCTTAACCAAGTAATCAACTGGGCCATGTGGAAGGTGACAATCTTGACATTGCACAGTTACACCTGCGCTTCCACCACCATGAGCTGAAGCAAGTACTTCATCTTTTAGTGAGTGGTTACTGTGACAGCTCATACAGAATGCATCACTACTTGTCGCATGTAAGGTTTGCTGTGTAGCGAAGTAGCCTACTACACCCATAATCACACCGACTACAATCAGTGCGATAATTGAATATTTTGCGCTTGGTTTGAAAAGTGCACGCCAGTTCATCGGTCATCTCCAATAGAAAATTTATAATTTATAATTCTTAAACTCTAAAATATAATTTTTAAATTCTAAAAATAATATTTGTATTCTAGGTTGTTTTAGCCTTAAAAAAATGATTTAAAGGCATGTTTTAATTAATAAGTTGCTACATTATGTTCAAAATGAGACCTAGATCGAAATAACCACAAAATTAGTGACCCAATCTAGCTTACTTAAACCTAATACAAGCTGGGCTTATTGGCAAAGTTTCTTTAACAATATCTAGAAAGTTCATAAAACTGACACCATCAATAAAACTAATGAACTATCATTAACTTAAACAATCTATATTATTTAATTATCTGTTTTGTGACCCGTTTTATTGCTCGCTGAATGTTAACAAGCTATATTCGCCAAGTTAATGAGTAAAATTCTTTTACTGTTATTACGACTTTTAATAATTAGGATCTACAGGCTATAAATGAGCGTTAAACTGTCCCACCACATCATTATTTTCTTCGCTTTGTTCGCATTACTCGGACAAGGCTTAGTCACTAATGGCTATGCAATGGTGGCAATGCCTATGACTCATATAGTTGATAAAGAACCAACGAGTGATGCAGCTACCGAGGATGTGGAAAGCGCTACGATGGACTGCCACCAGCAGGTATCGACCAACATTCCCTCAATGATAGACAGTAACAAGCAAAGCAAACATTGTTGCGACTCTATAACTGATATAGCACAGACCGAACCATCTTCATGTTGTGATTCAGTGGCAGGTTGCAGTCTTGATTGCAGTCATTGTATGAAAATTTCGATGACCGGTCACATGCAGAATATCGATATCATCATTGCTAAATCACTGAATATAAAAGCAGAAGCGACTAAATTACCGCATTTTTTTTACCATCAAACCTTGCCAGCATTTAAACCTCCTATTGCCTAAACTGCTTAAACCCGCCATCCATTACTGTTTACATCAACTAAACGTGATTTCATATGGCGCATTTTTACAAACGATCACTTTACCGGTTTTACTTTTACGATGACCTAATTCACTGCCAAATGTGGATTGTTGTTCGTCATTCGTTACTTGAGGTTTTTATGAAACACATTATCAGTCTTTTTATTGCAATGACGTTGGGGGCTGTACTTGCTATTAGCACCGCTAACGCAGCTACTGATACCCGAGATAATCATCAACATGCTGATCACTCAATTGATCCGCATCCAATGTATTCATGCCCAATGCATCCAGAAGAAACCAGCCATGAAAAAGGCCGTTGCTCACTGTGTAATATGTTTCTGGTCAAAAATGAGCAATCTGCAATCGATGAATTAGTGACAAATAACCCCACTTACTATTGCCCAATGCACCCTGAAGAAACCAGTCATGAAAAAGGTCGCTGCCCGCAATGTAATATGTTCTTAGTCAAGGAAGAAGAGGAAGAGTCCACTTCAGTTGAACATGCGGGTCATAGCCATACTCATGCTGTGACTCTGCCTGATAAGTCAGCAAGTCAATCTAAAGCTGAGCAGGTACTTAGTCAGCCTAAACCGGCATTACTCACCACTCCACAAGCGAATGATGAAGGTAATATCAAATACGTTTGCCCAATGCACCCTCACGTGATTTCTGATGAACAAGGCACCTGCCCGATTTGCGGAATGAATCTAGAAAAAGTCACTATGGGTAGCGTAGGCGAAGAAGTCGTGGTTGGCGTATCCGGAGGTATGCAACAAGCACTTGGAATGCGAAGTGAACAAGTCAGCGAAGGCACATTATGGAAACTCGTTAAAACCATTGGCACCGTCGAATACAACGAAAACACCATTGGCCATGCGCATACCCGTGTCAGTGGTTGGTTAGAAACTCTCATGATCCATAATGTTGGTCAGAGGGTTAAAAAAGGCCAGCTGCTATATGAACTGTATTCCCCTGAGTTAATCAACGCTCAAGATGATTATATGCAAGCCAAAGATTATCTCATGCAAGACCCTGAACGCGGTGCTGGGCTGCTTAAAAAAGCTCGATTACGCCTTGAACTACTTGGGGTGAGTTCCACAACTATCCAACAACTGGAAAACACTGGCGAGACCATTTATCGCGTTCCATATTATGCCGACCAAGATGGCTTTATCAGTCAACTGAGTGTTCGTCATGGTATGTATGTTGAACCCGGAACAACCTTATTTGAAATCGTCGACTTACGAAGTGTTTGGGTTATTGCTGATGTGTTTGAAAACGAACAAAGCTGGTTAGAGCAAGGTCGCCCAGTTGAAGTAACGTCTTCAGCCCAAGGTTTGTTCGATCTTGAGTCCACAATCGATTATATCTACCCAGAACTTGATCCCGTCTCTCGTGCGATGCGAGTGCGCATCAAACTCGAAAATCCAGGTAAAAGCTTAAAACCAGGCAGCTTAGTTGATGTGACATTATTTGGCGGCCCAAAGCGCGGCGTATTATCCATTCCTACTGAAGCATTAATTCAAACAGGCCGAGAGAACCGTGTTGTAGTCCAACGTGATGATAATAGCTTTGCTTCAGTAGCCGTTAAAGTCGGTATGATTGCTCAAGGTAAAGCAGAGATTATCGAAGGTCTGCAAGCGGGTGAAAAGGTCATCGTATCCGGCCAATTCTTATTAGATTCTGAAGCCAGTATTCAAGGTAGTTTGCAACGATTAAGTGGCAGTAATACTGAACCCGCAACTGCTCCTCATGCGCATCATTAATCGGAGGCCGACATGTTAGAAAAAATAATCAGCGCCTCAATTAGGCAAAGAGCTATGGTGTTAGTGCTTACTGCCGTGATTGCCTTAATTGGTTATCAGGCAATGCGCATGACGCCACTGGATGCACTACCAGATTTATCTGATGTGCAAGTAATTGTAAAAACCTCATACCCAGGCCAAGCACCACAATTAGTTGAAGACCAAATAACCTATCCGTTATCAACCGCCATGCTCGCCGTACCTGGTGCAAAAACCGTGCGCGGTTTTTCTATGTTTGGCGACTCTTACGTCTACATTATTTTTGAAGACGGCACCGATATTTATTGGGCTCGCTCCCGAGTCTTAGAATATTTATCCCAAACCCAAGGGCAGCTACCCGACAATGTCACTCCCACTCTGGGACCTGACGCATCTGGAGTTGGTTGGGTATTTCAGTACGCGTTAGTTGATCGCAAAGGCCAACATGATTTAGCACAATTGCGTTCACTGCAAGATTGGTTTTTAAAGCTTGAATTGCAAAGTGTTAGCGGCGTGTCAGAAGTCGCGACTATTGGCGGCATGGAGCAGTCATACCAAATCATTGTTGACCCGCATAAGTTGGCTTTGTATCAAATTGATTTAATGACTGTAAAAAATGCCTTAGACAATTCTAACAGTTCAACAGGTGGCTCAGTCATTGAAATGGCAGAAGCCGAGTACATGATCACTTCAACAGGTTATCGGCAAACACTGGCTGACTTTAGGGAAATACCATTAGGCATAGTGTCTGAATCTGGCACGCCGGTATTGATGAAAGATGTGGCGCAACTACGCACAGGGCCTGCCGCCCGTCGCGGAATCGCCGAACTAGATGGTAAAGGTGAAGTGGTTGGCGGCATTGTGGTGATGCGTTACGGTGAAAATGCCCTCGCCACCATCAACAATGTCAAAGATAAGCTTAAAGAAATCGAAAACGGCCTGCCTGATGGGGTGGAGTTAGTGATCACTTACGATCGCTCTGAGCTTATTCTTAACTCAGTGGACAATCTTAAACATAAAGTCCTCGAAGAAATGATGGTCGTAGGCATTATCTGCCTGATTTTCTTGCTTCATGCCCGCTCAACCTTAGTGGCGATTATCTCGTTGCCTATTTCAATATTAATCAGTTTTATCGTGATGAATATTATCGGGGTAAATGCCAACATCATGAGTTTAGGTGGGATAGCCATTGCCATAGGAGCAGTGGTGGATGCCGCCATTGTGATGGTCGAAAATGTGCATAAACATTTGGAACAATATCGAGAAAAACATAACGGTCAAACACCTACTGGCGAAACCCATTGGGAGTTAGTACGAAAAGCTTCGGTTGAAGTCGGCCCAGCACTATTTTTCAGTCTGTTGATTATCACCTTAAGCTTTGTGCCTGTGTTTGCCCTAGAAGCTCAAGAAGGCCGATTATTCCACCCTTTGGCATTTACTAAAACCTTTGCCATGGCTGCCAGTGCGATATTAGCTATTACCTTGATCCCGGTGTTAATGGGCTATTTCGTTCGCGGTAAAATCCCTGATGAGAAGAAAAACCCTCTCAGCAGACTATTGATTGCCATTTACGAGCCTATGCTGCGTTTAGTGCTTAAATTTCCAAAGTTCACCATCTTATTAGCCATCATTGCCCTTGGCAGTGCGGTGTATCCAATGACAAAAATGGGCAGCGAGTTTATGCCTGAACTTGAAGAAGGTGATTTGCTTTATATGCCAACGACTCTACCGAGCGTAAGTGCAGGTAAAGCCGCTGAAATTTTGCAGCAAACTGACCGACTCATTAAAACCGTACCCGAGGTAAAGCGGGTATTTGGTAAGGTTGGCCGAGCGATGACTGCCACCGATCCTGCGCCGTTAACCATGCTAGAAACCACCATCATGCTTAACCCGCGTGATACGTGGCGCGAAGGTATGACACTTGAGGGGATCATTGCTGAGCTTCAAAAGACGGTTAAAGTACCCGGAATGACCAATGCTTGGGTTCAACCGATAAAAACTCGCATTGATATGCTCTCAACAGGAGTACGAACCCCAGTCGGAATTAAAATTTCCGGCGCAGATATTGATGAACTTCAGCGTATTGGCACTGAAATAGAAGCCGTTGTCAGTCAACTACCTGGTACGCAATCGGCATTTGCTCAGAGAACAAGTGGTGGCCGCTATATTGATATTGAGCCAGATCTTAAAAATGCTGCTCGTTACGGAATGACCCTCAAAGACATTCAAGATGTGGTGCAAATGGCCATTGGCGGTATGCAAGTGGGTCAATCTATTCAAGGGCAAGAACGTTACCCAATCAATATTCGCTACCCCCGCGAACTGCGTGACAGTATCGAAAAGCTGCAAGACTTACCTGTCATGACCAAAACAGGTAAATACTTACCATTAGGCAACTTAGCAACCATTTCTATTAGCGATGGTGCGCCCATGCTTGCCAGTGAAAATGGTAGATTAATCAGTTGGGTATTTGTCGATTTGGACAACATATCCATTGGTGAATATATTGCTACAGTCAAACAAGCGCTTAATGAACAAGTTCAGCTTCCACCTCGATATAGCTACACTTTTGCAGGCCAATATGAGTATATGCAACGCGTGGAAGCAAAAATGGAGTTGGTTATTCCGTTAATGCTTGCGGTGATTTTCATGCTGCTAATGATGACTTTTGGCTCATTTACCCAGGCTTCAGTGATCATGTTGAGCCTGCCATTTTCGCTTGTTGGCAGTGCATGGTTATTGTACTTGTTGGATTTCAATTTCTCGGTAGCAGTTTCTGTCGGGATGATTGCACTTGCAGGGGTCGCGGCTGAATTTGGTGTGGTGATGCAGGTATATTTGAATAACAGCATTAAAGACAGACAAGCAAAAGGGCAATACAAGCAGCGCAGTGATTTAAGCGAGGCGTTAATCCACGGCGCCGTGATGCGTATTCGCCCTAAAGCCATGACCGTTGCCACCATTTTCTTTGGATTACTGCCAATTATGTGGGGCAGTGGTACAGGTAATGAAGTAATGCAGAAAATTGCCGCGCCTATGGTCGGTGGCATGGTCACCGCCCCATTGCTGTCATTGTTTGTTATTCCAGCCATTTATTTACTGATATATGGCAGGAAACTACCAAGAGCATCTGATTAAATAACACCATCAAAAAAGGCGCTCTCAGCGCCTTTTAAATTTTATAAACACAATATTGATTTTATAGATCTTCACTCATGATCTGTTGTTTAAGTTTGGCTAATTGCATCATTTTTACCATTCCCCACATCATGGTCACACCGCCAATCGCCACCATAACATACTGTACATTCGCATTATCTAACATCGGCATCGTTGCAATGTTAAAGCCTGCAAAAATGCCATATAAGCCCGCAGCCATTAGCAAGGATCCAGGGAAATCAATCACTGCTACCATGGTCATTTTCTTTTGAATATCTGCTAATTTTTGCTCTTTGGTCTGCGACATGTTTCTTCCTTGAACTGGGTTGATAAAACTAAAAATTTTGTCTGATTCACTAAGCTAACAAACCCATGACCTTGGCGAAAGTATAATTTAGCAATCAGGTAGACTCAGTTTAATGATTGAAAATGTGCCTCCTTGAGGATCATCAATCACCGCAAACCGACCCACATCAGGTATATCTGTCGGCGGCACGCAAATTTTACCGCCCAACTCATCCGCTTTAGCTGCCATTGCATCGCAATCTTCAACGCTAAAATACAACATCCAGTGAGGTGGCATATCGCCAAACTCTTCGGTCATTTCCATCATGCCACCAATAGCCTGCTGAGCCACCATCCATTGGGTATACTCAGCAACACCCACTTCCGACATGTCCACCGTTTCAGTGTCAAAGCCCAAAACTTGGCAGTAAAAGTTTTTAGATAAGCCTGCATTGCGGCACATGTACTCAACCCAGCAAAGTGTATTAGGTTCAAAAGAACGTTTAATTCCTACATGTTCAATGGCTTGCCAAATAGAAAAACGCGCCCCTTCTGGATCATGGCACACGGCCATGCGGCCTGAATCTCCCACTTCATGAGGGCCTGCAATAATTTCGCCACCAGCATGTTTAATCGATTTCACTGTTTCGTCGACATTATCGACTGCAAAATACAGCTCCCAATGTGTCGGCTGTGATGCCATTTCTTTTGGCATTTGATACATAGCACCAATATCATCACCCTCTATCTGCAGCATAGTGTAGTGACCTTCTGGCATAGGCATATCATCGGCGTGCCATTGAAAAAGGTTTTGGTAAAAGCTTTTGGCAGAAAACCAGTCATGACTTGCAAGCTCTACCCAACAAGGCTGACCTTGAGCGTATTTAGACACTTTCATACATACTTGTCCTTGTAATAGTTAGCAATGAATAACGTGAACATGACTTAACAGTTAAGACGTTTTTTCAGCCGCTGTCGAGGTGAATCTTGATAAATACAACTCTTTACTGGCATAAAAAAGCGCCCTTATCTAAGGACGCTTTTAGAACGTTTGAGACTCACTAATTCAATCGTTAAGTACTTATCTTTATGTTAAGAACTTACCTTTATATAGACCAGATATAGTAAATCTGAGACTTCATTCGAATAATAATGCCGCGTATCACATCTAAAAAGCTCATAAACTCAGCAGGTTTAGTCCCTGATACCCAAGCTAATCCAACTGAACCGACTGGGATATCATACTCTGCAGACTCTTGTAGTTTTAAGCGCACAAAGTGATGCTTATTATTGATGTTTTGCCCTGTGGTCTGTCTGACATTGTCATCACGTGCTAATAAGCTGCCTTGCGCCTCTCCTGTTGCCTCAATAATCCCTTCAACTTCAGCGTTGAAAATTTTACTTGGGTACACCGCTGATGCAAACTCCGCCATTTGGCCAACCTCAACGTTACGTATCGCTTGGTGATTCACTCGCATCAGCACATACTTTTCATCGGTATACATCTGAATTCTCGGCGCAACACCAACATATTGGCCTTCTCGCATAATGAAGTTAGTCACATAACCATTAGCAGGTGCATAAACCTTTGTATTATCAAGGTTCCATTGTGCTTGAGCCACATTTTCAATTTCACTTTCTAAATCCGACTGACGGCTATCAACCGTTAAGTGAGCTTTTTGAATATCGAGCTTGGCTTTTTGAACTTCAGTTTTCGATTTAGCAATTTGAGTGACATAGGCATCGACTTTGGCTTGAGCTAAATCAACAGCTGTTTGCTGCTCATCTAACTGACTTTCTGTAATCGTGTCAGGCACTATGCTATTTTGCTCAACGTAACGCGCCAGCGTTGTCTCTTTCCAGGCTAAATCTTTCTTAGCTGCATGCAATTGGTTTTTACTGATGGCTTCATCAGAATTTGCCGATTGCAGTTCTTTCTCTGCAATAAGAATATCTTCTTTCGCTAGTGACAATGCGACTGTCGCGGTTTGCTTACCCACAGAGGCTTTATTTAAAGCAATTTGGTAAGGCTCATCATCAAGCTCATATATCAACTGCCCAGCCACGACCCTTTCATTGGGTTCAACATAAATGCCTTTTACATTACCTTTAATTTGCGTTGACGCAGGACGTAACTGAATGTGCGGTGATTGCACTACAGAGCCGCCTGTAATATCCATAGGTGCATAATTTAATAAACCGACCCACACGAACATTAACCAACCCGTGCCCCCTAAATATGCAAACGCTTTAGTGCCTTTATTCCACGGCATACCCACCATACGCAGAATATAAATAAACAATGCCCATACGGCTAAACCTTCAATCATGAGTTAACCTCTTCTTTTTGGGGAGTGGCTGATACTGGTTCGTCAGTATCCTTTTCACGCCATACATCTCTAATTTTTCTCAGTGCTTTACCAGTATCAATAAACGCAACCATCACAGCTAATACCCAGACCCAATGCCACAAAAAGCCTATCCAGGTGAGCGCAGTGATGAGCCCTATTTGTTGATGGTTTTCTTTATGCGCCTTATCGATTGGCAATTCATGTACCTTCCAAAAGCCATAACCTGCTGCGGCAACTACGCCGACTAAAACCACTAATGCAACGCCATGAAGTGCAGCATCAACACCTGAATCGACGAATGGCATACTGAATAAACTCATATTGATCTCACTTCTGTAAACTTAGATGTGGCTAGTTTGCCTCTACCGCTTCAAATCACAACATTAAGTACCCATTTGTATCAATAAATGTTATTTTTTGAATTAATCTGACACCTTCATATCATTAACCTGAACCTTAACTACAGAGAAATTGCCATGGCTTTTAATGTCTCTTTTATCCGCGTTTGCTGTGTGCTTCCTGTACTGCAAGGGGTTGAAGATCGCTATAACATCACCCATAGGGATCTTTCGATTCCTGATAGCTTGATGTTAGAGCCCATGACATTGCTCCCTTTCTCGGAGGTGGCCATGTGGTTAACAAAAATTGAGTTGTTAACAGGTGACAGTGACTACATGCTTAACATTCAAGAATATTTAGATATCGGCAGATTTAATCTGCCTAATAATTGGTTTCTCGCCACACCAGATTTAGCCATCACCTTTAGACGGGTTAACTATGCTATGGCTTGTTTTCATTCAGGGGCTAGTTATTACGGAGCTCAGTCAAACAAAATCATTAAGTGGTGTTATCGCAATGATTACGTCAGCTCAAAAGCAAAATCTCATGACTCGTTGAGAGTCGCACTGACCTTACTAAACACTTGTCGGTATTTTCTCGGAGCAGATTTTCAGCCCAAAAAAGTCATGCTTAGCGGCCCTTCAATTGGCCAACTTGGGGTTGAACAAGCCTTTGGCTGTAAAGTGACATGGAATGCGCCGCTTACAGAGATGTGGTTGGACATAGACTCTTTAATAAGCTCTGAACAAGATTTTTTATCTTCTCAGTCAACGCTGCAGCAAATTAAAAAAAATAACAGCAACAGCATCTCACTCAATCAGCTTGACTCTTATTTAAATATGCCACAAACCCATGACACACCTAAGGTGCTGTATGAGTTAGTCAATTACATTCGTTTTTATGGTTTACCTACAGTGGACTCATTGGCAGATTTGTGCGGTTTTTCACGTCAACAACTGCAAAGGCGTCTGCAGCAAAACGGATTCAGTTTTACGGAGTTAATGCGCTATATTCTCGGTAATTTGGCGATCAACTATATGCTAGAAGGAAGAAGCGTGAGTGAGGTTTCGGCCTTGCTAGGCTATGCGAATGTACGCAGTTTCAGTAAAAGTTTTCAGCGTCTTCATCGTCAAACACCGACTCAATATATTGAAAAGCTGCATCAAAAAAGCCCTCATAAGAGGGCTTAATATCAAATTGTAGCAATCAACATTTCATTATTGATACACAGGCAGTAAATCAGCCATTGCTAACAAGTGGCAAGCACCAGTGACGATACCAAACAGCATCACCACAGCAAGTAATGGTGTGCCGCCTGGCACGCGATAACTCGTTTCGTCAGCAAACATTTTACGAGATTGATATGCCATCATCGCAGGTACAATCGCGGTCCAAATAGTGGCAGCTAAAGCGGCAAAACCAATCGCCATTAAGAAACCATTCGGGAATAATAAGCCTAAAACGGTTGGAGGAATAAACGTCACCACGGCGGTTTTTAAACGGCCATTGCTTGACTCATCAAAACCAAATAAATCGGCTAAGTAATCAAATAATCCGAGTGTGACACCTAAGAAAGACGATGCTACGGCAAGGTTAGCAAATAAAGTCAGCATGGTATTAAGCCATGAGCTAGACATGACTTCAGATAATGCACCAACTAATACGCCCATATTGCCGCCTTGGGCAATAATGTCACTGAAACTGCTACGAGAAATATTGCCCATCGTGGCTGCTAACCAACAGCTATAAATCACTAACGCAATAAAAGTACCGATGAATATCGCTTTGATAATCACCTTTGGCTGTTTGCCGTAGTACTTCACTAGGCTAGGCACGTTACCGTGATAACCAAAACTTGCCAAACCAAAAGGCAGCGCCGCTAAAATATAAGGCGCATAGCTTGCTTCGCCATCTGGTACTAATAATTTTACGCTATCGACATCAATGAGTAGATTGCCAACCGCTAAAAAGAAGGTAATGATCATACCGCCAATCATCACAGTCGTGATACGGTCAACGGCTTTAGTACTTATCACCACCACAGCTGCTAGCAAGGCCGCAAACACTAATCCTGCGAGGCTTTGCGGCAAGTTAATCCCCATACCCGACAAAGTATGGTTCACAATCGAACCACCGCCACTGATGTAAGCATAGGTAAGGATATATAGCACGAAGGCTATTGATAGGCCGTTCACGATACGCCAAAACTGACCTAAAGTGACTTTGGTTAGAGTGTCAAAGCTGTCACCTGGTTTAAAGTGTAAGTTGGTTTCTAACAGCAATAAGCCTGAAACTAACATACAGAACCAAATGCCGATGAGCATGACTATCGAATAGCCAAACCACATACCAGCACTCACAACAGGAAGAGAAAACATACCGGCACCAACAGTGGTACCAGCAATGATCATTGCGCCGCCTAACAAAGATTTATTTTTCGGCTGCGTTTGTGTTGAACTCATAAAGTTAGTCGTTACCCATGTTCCACAGTCACACTATCGACTATGGTTTTACGAACAGATAATCGCAACATGCCATTGGCATGGTCACGAATTCGGATGACAGCAAATTGATTGTCACTACCCGACAAGTGCCCTAATTCTTTTAATTTTACACTCAAATTATTGTAGAGTTTTTTATCATAAAACTCTGGCGCAGTAATTCCGTGTAAAGCACCTAAACGCTGAGCTAGCATATGGCTCGCGCTTTCGAGATCTGAACGTTCAATATCCGGCTTGTAAGCCAATAAATTAAAGATAATCGCGTAACGTTGTAATGTCTCACTGACAGTTTCGGACAATAGCATTAACTGGGTAATATTACCTTGATTGACTTCAAACTCGTCAGTACCTGAAATCAATTGCTGCTCAACAAACAAGTCTAAAACATGATCGACATATGCGGTTAAATCCTCGATACCCATAAACAATTCAGCTTTAAGTAATGGGTAAAAGTCATTGACGATTTTATGAATATTTTCACGATTATGTTCTTCATATTGCACTAAGCAACTGGCAATTAATGAAGGCACTGCCATCAAGTGAATAATGTTATTGCGATAATAACTCATCGCAATCACCGCATGCTCTTCAATCGCAATAATCTCACCTAATTGATCACTAGTTGAAGTAAACTTTTTCAGCGATAAACATTGCTCAATCAACTCACTTGGCGTCCCTTCGGCAACCGAGGTATAGCCGGTGTACGGCACATCTTTCAATAACTTCAGGTATAAGCCTAACTGGCTTTCAAGCTCACTGCGCTCTAACGCATTTTGCTCTGCAGCCAACAGCACCATACTGGTTAACGTGACTGAACTCGCCGCCGCAGCACTGTTGATATTGGTCATCACTTTATTGGCAAGTGTGTTAACCGCAGGCGTTAACCAAGTCGGTTTTTGCTCAGGATCTTGAGCAATTTCTTCACGCCAGTCTGGCGCTTGTTGGTTCAAGAATTGTTGTACGTTAATGGGTTCGCCAAAATTGACATAACCTTGACCAAAATTACCTAATTTACGTAATGCACCAAATACCTGCCACACCGATTCTTTTTGCTTCTTCTTACCGCTTAACTCTTTATGGTAAGTCGACACTTCCATCACGTGATCGTAACCCAAATACACAGGCACCAATGTCACAGGACGCTCGATACCACGCAAAACACTGTTCACAGTCATCGCTAGCATGCCCGTTTTTGGCGCTAGTAAACGACCTGTACGTGAGCGGCCACCTTCAGTGAAGTACTCAACTGAATAACCTTTGGCGAATAATTGATCTAAATATTCTCTGAATACGGCGGTATATAATTTATTACCGTTAAAACTACGACGAATAAAGAACGCACCACCACGACGGAACATTGGCCCCGCAGGCCAAAAGTTCAAGTTAATTCCGGCAGCAATGTGCGGTGGTACCATGCCTTGATAATAAAGGATGTAAGACAGTAATAAGTAATCCATATGGCTACGATGACATGGCACATAGACAATTTCATGGCCGTCATGGTGTAGCTTTCTGACTTTTTCGGCACTTTTAATACTGATACCACTGTATAACTTGTTCCATAACCAAGTTAAAAAGCGCTCAGCAATGCGGATCAAGTTATCAGAATAATCAGCGGCAATTTCATCGAGGTACTCAATGGCTTTTTCGCGTGCTTTTTCTTCAGATATCTTTTTGTTCGCCGCTTCTTCTTGAATCGCTTTAGTAATAGATTCAGATTTTAGTAACGAATTGAACATCGCCTGGCGATTTGGCAGTTGCGGTCCTGTCATCACTTTACGTTGACGTCTGAAATGGACTCGTGCAACGCGGATGAGTTTATGGGCAATACTGACATCCGTACCATGCTCATCAGCCATGTAACGTAATGACATTGCATTAGAGAATTGAATAAAGTTATGGCGACCTAAAAACAGGATCATTAACCACTTACGCAGCCAAGTCGGGTTTTCGCGCTCAAACACGGCAGCGGTCATGGTGTCATCTTCCTTACCAGGAATACGTCCCCAATAAAGACTAACAGGCACCAACTGAATATCTAACTCTTTATTCTTTTGATGTAATTCGAGTAGTTTGGTGAAATTGGCGACAAATTTCTCACCACTGTGGCGCTTGCCAAACAGCGGCTTTCGTCCTTCAACACAGACAATTCTTGGGGTATTTAAACCATCAACATCCAGTCTTTCATAAGGACTTGGTAAGCCAAACTTAGCCGACATTTCATGCAAAGCAGCAATGTCACTCAGCGACTCTGTCTTCATGACATAGACCACTGGCTTTTCTGGATCTAGATTTAAGTCAGCGAACGGATCTTCAGGCACAACAACACTGTGTACCATTAATTTCTGAATCCAACGCAACGATTTAGCAATGATAGAATCTGGTTTTAGCATGAGTATTCGCATTATCTACAACGATTTATTGCGCATAGGATACCAGAATCTAGATGGGATTCACTAACCTGCTTATCTGTATTTAACAATTGAGCAGCAATATGAAGACCATTAGCTGAAAATAATTAAGCAATTCCAACGCTGATTTATGCTGGACGAAATGCATCAACAGTACTGTATAAATATACTGTATCGACCTAAAATCTCTCTGTTAAGTACTAATATTAAAATTAGTGCCAATAAAAAACATACATAACCAAAAACAACTAAGATAATGATTTACAGCAACTAAAATACAATGTCAGATAATAAAAACAACAATAAACCAGCAGATAGCATAAATTTCATTGGTTAATACTTGCGCGACCAAAGATACTGTATATAATGACAGTCACTGTATAAAAAAACAGGAATCAATATGAGACCTTTAACGCCACGACAAGCTGAAATTCTAGAACTAATTAAATGTAATATTGCTGAGACAGGTATGCCACCGACTCGTGCAGAAATTGCCACTAGATTAGGCTTTAAAAGTGCTAACGCTGCCGAAGAACATTTAAAGGCGCTGGCGAAGAAAGGCTGTATCGAAATTATTCCTGGTACTTCACGCGGAATCCGCATGATTCAGGAAGAAGAGGAAGTTGAAGAAGGCCTCCCTCTTATCGGACAAGTTGCAGCAGGTGAACCTATTCTTGCGCTGGAACATGTTGAACAATACTTCCAAGTTGATCCTGAAATGTTCAAACCAAATGCTAATTTCTTACTACGAGTTCGTGGCGACAGTATGAAAGACATTGGCATTATTGAAGGTGACCTATTAGCTGTTCACAAAATGCAGCAAGCTAAAAATGGTCAAGTGGTCGTCGCTCGCGTAGATGATGACGTCACAGTTAAACGTTTTGAAAAGAAAGGCAACGTTGTTTATCTGCACGCAGAAAATGAACAATATTCGCCGATTAAAGTAGATTTAACATGCCAGAGCCTGACAATTGAAGGGCTTGCAGTTGGCGTTATCCGAAATGGAGGTTGGTTATGAACACATTATTAGGTAATGCACCACGTCATCCAGGCTTATGGGTCGATATGACATCAACAACTGCGCCAGTTAAACAAGGCATTGAAACTAAGCAAAGTGCCAACCAAGGCTTAACTGAGTTAACCCAGTTGTGCAGCCATTTGGCCATTTTAAGCCAGCAAGGTCGTTGGATTGTACTGATTAATCCTCCGCATATTGGCTATAAACAAATATTGGCTAACGCTAACGTTCGCATGGATCGTGTTTTACTTGTTCACACTAAAGATGAAGTAGAAACGCTTTGGGCGATGGAAAAAGCACTAACAAGTGGTACTTCCAGTGCCGTTATTACTTGGACTACACCACTAGATGCGCGTGATAATCGACGCATTCAATTGGTTGCTAAAAGCGCATTAGCACAAGGTGTCATCATTGAAGATGTAAATACTCACTTACATGATGAACATATGGGCGCCAATACTTCTGTAACACCAACAAGCTTAAATTTATCTGCTTTTCACTAAACAAATCTCTCTTTAAAAAGCCCTTCATTTATGTGAAGGGCTTTTTTTTGCGCCTTTTTTCAGCAAATTAGATGATAAAGTGATCTTGATCAATATTTAATCTCCAAGTAATGTAGTTAACAAGAGAGTAACAATTTGCTGTCACTCTTGAGTTTATAAAATGATAAAAAGCTACAAAACGCTGTAAAGATTGTGCTGGTACCATGCGGTATAGAAAGCCTTGAATAAAAAGCGTCAATTTAAGAATTGAAAAGTTCAGTATTAGGTACAAGTGTGGCCACCATAAACCAATAGAATAATCGAGTATTGATACTCGCAGCCACCGTGTACTTTGAAGTGATCAAACTTTTTCGGGAATAGAGAAGTTTGCATAGAGCAGAGTATTACTGTGTGACTTTTCCTTGTTGTTATTGCAAATCGCAATTGGCAGAGGAGTGGTCTTGTGAAGCGATTGTTGTATGGATTAATGGTGCTGCTATTTGCAGTACCGCTTGCGGCGGCTGATATGCCGCTTAACATGACGCAAGGCGTAACAGAAATCAGTGGCAAGGTTTATGACCTCCACATGATTATTCTATATATCTGTTGTGCTATCGGTGTTGTGGTCTTTGGGATCATGATTTACTCAATGATCTACCACAGAAAGTCAAAAGGCGCAGTGCCGGCTGATTTTCATGACAGTACCAAGGTTGAAATAGCATGGACAATCGTGCCATTTATCATCCTTATTGGTATGGCAATTCCTGCCACTAAAACTCTGATTGCTATGGAAGATCCTAGCGATGCAGATTTAACCATTAAAGTGACTGGCTCTCAGTGGAAATGGCATTACAGCTATTTCAACGAAGATGTCGAGTTTTTTAGTTTACTCTCAACGCCTGCAGAGCAAATCCAAGGCTCTGCGGAAAAGACTGAAACTTACTTATTAGAAGTCGATAAACCTCTCGTATTACCTATTAATCGTAAAGTTCGATTCTTGATGACCAGTGATGATGTTATTCACTCATGGTGGGTACCTGCATTTGCGGTTAAAAAAGATGCTAACCCTGGTTTCATTAATGAAGCATGGACAAAAATCGATAAAATCGGCACCTACCGTGGCCAATGTGCTGAGTTGTGCGGCAAAGATCACGGCTTTATGCCAATCGTGGTTGAAGCAGTTTCCGAAGCTGATTATGAGCAATGGCTGCTTGACCAAAAGCAGCTAGCCGTAGATGCCAAAGCTGCAGCTGAAGCTTCACTTTCACAAACACTCACATATGACGAGTTAATGGCTCAAGGTGAGCAAGTCTATATGGGCGTTTGCGCCGCATGTCACCAACCAAACGGTGCTGGTCTCCCTGGTGTATTCCCATCGCTGATTGGTAGTCCACTGATTAAAGGCCCGGTAAGTCATCATGTTGATATCGTGGTTAATGGTAAAGCAGGCACTGCAATGCAAGCATTTGCTAAACAGCTTACTGCTACAGAAATCGCAGCTGTTGTAACTTACGAGCGAAATGCTTGGGGTAATAACTCAGGTGATGTTGTACAAGCAGCTGATATTAATGGCGGCGGTTCAACAACTGAAAGCAACCCTGCGAGTGACAGTGCAACGCCTGTGACCTTACCAGCGACCGCTGAGCAAGTAGAACAAGCTGCAACTGAAGCTGTTACCGAAGTGATAGAAGAAGCAAAAGCAGAAGTCGTACTTGATGATTTAACCATGGAAGAACTGATGACCATGGGTGAGCAAGTCTATATGACCAATTGCGCCGCATGTCACCAAGCCGCTGGCACAGGTTTACCTGGTGCTTTCCCTTCATTAATCGGCAGCCCAGCGATTACAGGGCCTGTTGACGGTCATATTGAAGTTGTCGTCAATGGCAAAGCTGGTACTGCAATGCAGGCATTTGGCTCTCTACTCACACCGCAACAACTCGCAGCAGTTATTACCTATGAGCGAAACGCTTGGGGTAATGATTCTGGAGATGCTGTACAGGCTTCTGACGTTGATGGTCATGGAAAGTAAGGGATTAAAATGAGCACTATTACACAAGATACAACCGAAGCTCATGATGGTCAGTCTCACGATGACCATGGCCATGATGATCACCATCATGGCGCGCCGAAAGGCATCATGCGCTGGATTTTAACCACTAACCATAAAGACATTGGCTCATTATATTTATGGTTTAGTTTCATCATGTTTCTCACTGGCGGTGCAATGGCGATGGTTATCCGCGCCGAATTGTTCCAGCCAGGATTGCAATTAGTAGATCCAAACTTTTTCAACCAAATGACCACAGTTCACGGACTGATCATGGTATTTGGTGCCGTTATGCCTGCCTTTACCGGCTTAGCTAACTGGCTTATTCCAATGATGATTGGTGCGCCAGATATGGCACTACCTCGGATGAATAACTGGAGTTTTTGGATTCTGCCATTCGCGTTTGCCATTCTGTTAAGTTCGTTATTTATGGAAGGCGGCGGGCCTAACTTTGGTTGGACCTTCTACGCACCACTATCAACGACCTACAGCCCTGATACCACGGCATTATTCGTCTTCTCAGTACACATTATGGGCATAAGCTCCATTATGGGCGCGATTAACGTGGTCGTGACTATTGTGAATATGCGCGCACCAGGTATGACATGGATGAAGTTGCCATTGTTTGTATGGACTTGGTTGATTACTGCATTCTTATTGATAGCGGTGATGCCCGTACTCGCAGGTGCTGTCACCATGGTATTAACCGATAAATACTTCGGTACTAGCTTCTTCGATGCTGCAGGTGGTGGCGATCCGGTGATGTTCCAGCATATTTTCTGGTTCTTCGGTCACCCTGAAGTTTACATTATGATTTTACCATCCTTCGGTATTATCTCGGCGATTGTGCCAACCTTTAGCCGTAAAAAGCTCTTTGGTTATTCCTCCATGGTTTACGCCACCTCAAGTATTGCGATTCTGTCGTTCTTGGTATGGGCGCATCACATGTTTACTACGGGTATGCCAGTATTCGCCGAGCTATTTTTCATGTATTGCACCATGTTGATTGCGGTGCCCACAGGGGTAAAAGTGTTTAACTGGGTCGCAACTATGTGGCGTGGTTCTATTACCTTTGAAACGCCGATGTTATTCGCTGTCGCCTTTATCATCTTGTTCACTATTGGTGGGTTCTCGGGTCTGATGCTGGCAATTACGCCTGCGGATTTCCAATACCATGATACTTACTTTGTGGTTGCTCACTTCCACTACGTGTTAGTGACGGGCGCAGTGTACTCCATCATGGCCGCCGCCTATTACTGGCTGCCTAAATGGACAGGACACATGTATAGCGAAACCTTAGGTCGCTGGCATTTCTGGTGTAGTACGATTTCAGTCAACGTGTTGTTTTTCCCAATGCATTTCTTAGGACTTGCGGGTATGCCTCGCCGTATTCCTGATTATGCAATTCAATTTGCTGATGTTAACCAAATCGTCTCTATTGGCGGGTTTGCATTTGGTTTATCGCAACTTATCTTCCTAGCCGTAGTGATTAAGTGTATTAGAGGCGGCGAGAAAGCAGCAGATAAACCTTGGGAAGGCGCTGAAGGTCTAGAATGGACCATCGCAAGCCCAGCACCTTATCACTCATTCACTACACCACCAGAGGTAAAGTGATATGAGCCAGCCAACAAAATCAAACCGTAAATTACTAATAGGTCTCGTACTGGGCTCTATTGGTATGTTCGGCTTTGGTTTTGCACTGGTACCGCTTTATGACGTACTTTGTGACACCTTGGGAATTAACGGAAAACCCCAAGGTACAGCAAGTAGTTATGAGGCGGTGGTCGTTGATAAAGAACGCACCATTACTATTGAATTTATCGCCCAAGTACAAGGCAGCATGCCATGGGAGTTTGGCCCTAAAGTGAACCGTATTCAGGTTCACCCAGGCGAACTCACCCGCACAGCTTTTTTAGCAAAAAACCTTTCTGCTAAACCCCTTGTCGGCCAAGCAATACCCTCGGTATCGCCTGGTCAAGGTGCAGCGTATTTCAATAAAACCGAGTGTTTCTGTTTCAATCAACAACCCCTAGCTGCAAAGGCTGATGCTGAACTGCCATTAATCTTTTATGTGGATCCAGACTTACCAGATTCCATTAAAACTTTGACTCTCTCTTATACCCTCTATGACATCACAGACAAACAAACTGCGGCCATAGAGCAAGGAGCAGCAAGATGACAACTAAACATGAAAACTACTATGTGCCAGCGCAAAGCGTTTGGCCCATTACCGGCGCTATCGGGTTATTCCTGATTGCTTTTGGCGCAGGTTCCTACGTGCAACAGTTAGCCACTGAAGATACTTCAGGTGGTTATATCCTAGTGGCTGGTATTGCAGTCATTATCTTTATGCTATTTGGCTGGTTTAAAAATGTCATTGATGAATCAATGTCAGGCTTATATTCAGCGCAAATGGACCGTTCATTTCGCCAAGGAATGAGCTGGTTTATTTTCTCTGAAATTATGTTCTTCGGGGCATTTTTTGGCGCCTTATTCTACGCCAGAATGGTCGCTATTCCATGGTTAGGTGGTAGCTCGAATAATGCCATGACCCATGAAGTGTTATGGCCAACATTTGAAGCCATGTGGCCATTGATCAAAACCCCTGATGGCACTACCACTGAAGCCATGCCTTGGACTGGGTTACCGCTTTATAACACCCTCATCCTTTTGGCTTCTTCAGTCACCTTGCACTTTGCTCACGTGTCACTGGAAAAGTCTAAACGTAGTGCATTAAAAGTCTGGTTAGGCTTAACCATTTTATTGGGTATCGGGTTCTTATTTTTGCAGGTTGAAGAATATGTTCACGCATACCAAGAAATGGGGCTCACGCTTTCATCTGGCATCTACGGAAATACTTTCTTTTTGCTCACGGGTTTCCATGGCATGCACGTCACACTGGGGACGGTGTTCCTGATTATCTTGTTCTTTCGGGTACTCAAAGGTCACTTCACCCCAGAAAGCCATTTTGCCTTCCAATCAGGCAGTTGGTATTGGCATTTTGTCGATGTGGTTTGGCTCTGTTTGTTTATTTTTGTCTACGTCATTTAAACAAACTAATAAGGCCTTGGATTAGGGGTTACCCAACCTAATCCTAAGGCCAGTAATAACAGCACCATCACCAAAGCAGAAAAGATAACTCGACGTCCTAAAAATTGACTCATTGGTTGTTTATTTTCAGCTTTAACCATAATAAACAAGGCTCTAGCTAGATTAAATAATATGAATACAAGCAGCAGTACTAATACAAGCTTGAAAATAACTAAGGTGTCCATGGGCTCTCCTTTGCGAGTCTGGCGACTATCTACTGGGTTATTGCTGCTTGTTACTGTGAGTGTGTTTTGTATTTTGGTCAAGTTAGGCGTTTGGCAACTTGATAGAGCTGAGCAAAAAACGGCGTGGCAAGCCACCTTGTCAGCCAGACAAGCTGCAAGTGAATTAAGTTTTGATCAACTGCTTGCTTTTGGCGCTGATGAAAGACTCAGTGGTTACCGTTTAAGCGTCAATGCGATTCCGGTAAATCAGCAAATATTACTACTCGATAACCAAGTGTTTGAAGGGCGAGTCGGTTACTTAGCCTACCAAGTCTTTCAAGTTGCTCATGCAGGTGCGAATACAAATGCTGTTACAGGTACTAATACAGGTGCTATTACAATTGATAATGCTGAAGCAGTAAAAAAAGACCTACCTTGGCTTATGGTTGAATTAGGCTTTGTTGCTGCCAATATCGATCGTCGAATTTTACCTGACATTATCCCAGTGCCATTGTCAGCCATTGACCTTAATGGCCGCGTGTATCAAAAACAAATTAACCCTTTAAGCCACCAGCTCCATGCGGAAGACGGCAAAGTGATGCGTTTTCAAAACCTCAATTTAGCGGCCTTAGCTGAGAAAATAGGCCACCCACTGGCACCAGTAGTACTGCAGCCAGATTCAATCCCTAACATTGCATTACCTAAGCCTTGGACACCCATTCCATTATCAGCCCAAAAACACCAAGGCTACGCACTGCAATGGTTCACTATGGCGGCAGTATTTTTGTCACTGATGCTATGGATAGGATGGAAACACTTAATAAAAGCGACACCTAAAAGCTCAACTCATGCCACTAATAGCAAGACAACTAGCAAGACAACTAGCAAGACAAGTGAAAACGAATAAAACCAAACTAATAAATTAAGCCGTAACAAGAGGAGCAAGTATGAACTCCCCAGTAAAACCTAAAAACAACAAGGCATTGTTTGCCCTAGTACTGGTATTTATCTTACCAGTGGCCATCGCAAAGCTGGTATTAAGCATGGACTTATACAATGGCGCTGCAACCAATAAAGGCCAACTTATTCCGCCAGAGGTGAGCTATCAAAGCTTATCAATGGAAAATCCGCATCCACAATCTTGGCAGCTGTTATATCTATTGCCTAAAGACTGCCTAGAGCAATGTCAGCAACGTTTATACGTACTGCATCAAAGTCATGTGGCTCTGGGTAAGCATCAAGACCGCGTGAGTCCTATTATCATGCTGCAACCTGATAGTGACACGGCAATCCTTGAAAAGCTCAAAGTGCCATTTGAAACAGCCAATGCTAGCCAAGCCATCATCGCAATGATGACAGAACAGCAAATGATTATTGTCGACCCGCTCGGCAGCCTAGTGATGGAATATCCTGGCATCATCGGTGAGCAAGAAAATATGGCTCAAGGCAAATCAATGATTGCCGACCTACGTAAGTTATTGAAGTTGTCGAGGGTCGGTTAATGGATATAAAAAACCTCCTCAAATTCACCTTGGTATTTACCTTCGCTGTTATTTTAATGGGCGCTTATACCCGCTTATCAGATGCGGGCTTAGGTTGTCCTGATTGGCCGGGTTGTTATGGTCATATTGGTGTACCCAGTGATGCAGCCGACTTGGCTAAAGTAGAAACCAACTTTCCAGATCTTACCGTCGAGCCTGAAAAAGCTTGGCTAGAAATGATCCACCGTTATATTGCCGGCGCATTAGGCTTAATGGTGTTAACTATTTTAATTGTTTGCTTAAAAAGAGCCGATGCACCGAAAAAACTGCCGATCTTCATTTCCGCACTCATCCTATTTCAAGCGGCATTAGGTATGTGGACCGTCACGATGAAGTTAATGCCCATTGTGGTCATGGGGCATTTAATTGGTGGCTTTAGCTTGTTTGCCTTACTACTTTTGCTCTACCTAAGAACCAAACCCTTAAGGATCCCCGGCGGCGACTCTTACGCGCGAAAACTCGGGCCATTAGCAATGGTGAGTTTAGTCGTGTTAGTGATACAAATTATTTTAGGCGGCTGGACATCATCCAACTACGCCGCATTAGCTTGTACCACATTGCCAATTTGTGAAGGTGACTGGTTAGAAAACCTGCAATTTGCTAAAGCCTTCTCGCCATTTCAGGGCGATCACCCTAGCTTTGAATATGGCGTACTTGAATACCCTGCTCGAATGACGATTCACGTCACTCATCGCATTTGGGGGGTTATCACTGCCATCAGCTTATGCTGGCTAGGCGTTAAATTACTCAAAGCACAATCGTCAACCATACGTCAAAGTGCGTGGATATTAATTGCCCTTGTCGTATTACAAGTAGGCTTAGGCATCAGCAATATTGTGATGCACTTGCCTTTAGGCATTGCAGTCTCACACAACGGCGGCGCAGCATTACTGCTGTTAACCGTTATTTTCATTAACTATGCGCTGTGGCGTAAAGCATAAAGCAAGGATTCTATTATGGCTAAATCACTATCTTTACCCGCAAGCGCAACCAAAAATGACACTCTGCAATGGCGTGCTTATTTCGAAATGACCAAACCTAAAGTCGTCGCGCTGATGCTACTGACGGTATTGGTCGGTATGTGCTTAGCACTGCCTGGCGCTGTACCGCTGCAACCACTTATTTTTGGCATGATTGGTATAGCCATGATGGCAGGCGCAGCAGCAGCTTATAATCATCTCATTGATCGCCGTATCGATGGTTTAATGGCACGTACCTACAACCGTCCTTTACCAAAAGGAAAAGTGTCTGCAATTAAAGCAATGACCTTTGCCACCTCTATTGGCTTAGGTGGGTTTATCATTTTATACGCCTTAGTGAATCCATTAACTGCATGGCTAACTTTTGCTAGTTTAATTGGCTATGCAGTGGTGTATACCGCCTATTTAAAACGCGCGACACCGCAGAATATTGTCATTGGTGGGTTAGCTGGCGCCATGCCACCACTATTAGGCTGGACAGCTGTGACTAATGAACTGCATGGTAATGCCTTGTTATTAGTGATCATCATTTTCACTTGGACACCACCACATTTTTGGGCTTTAGCGATTCACCGTAAAAAAGAGTACGCCAAAGTCGATGTGCCAATGCTACCTGTAACCCACGGAGTAGAGTTCACTAAAACCTGTATTTTGCTATACACATTATTGCTAGCAATAGCCTGTTTATTACCTGTGCTTGTTGGTATGTGTGGCCCTGTTTATTTAGTGGGTTCAACCATTTTAAGTTGTGGCTTTATCTACAAAGCATGGCAACTTAAATATCATGACAAACCAGGGCTGGCGATGGATGTATTTAAGTTCTCTATCTACCACTTAATGATTCTGTTTTTGGTGTTACTTGTCGACCATTACCTTTGGGTCAATTAATGGCAGTATCAGTGAGCAGTAGAGGGGAAGAAATGTGAAAAAGATAATCGCACTGGCTGTGATGATGTTAGGTTTAGGCGTGGCGGTAGCGGTTAATTTTTCGCAGCCTAAGCCACTTGAACTTGCCAGCAGTTATATGTTCGACCAACCAAGAGCATTAGCGCCATTTACTTTGCATGACCAACTGGGCAATGAGTTTACTAATCAGCAACTACTCGGCAAATGGAGTTTAGTGTTTGTTGGGTTTACCTCATGCCCTGATGTTTGCCCAACCACACTGAATAAACTCAATGCTGCTTATACTGAACTGCAATCAGTATCAGACGATATTCAGGTGGTGTTTGTGTCGGTTGACCCAGACAGAGACTCGCAAACCAAGCGCTTAGATTACATCAACTTTTTTAATAAAGACTTTAAAGCAGTCACCGCTGAACATGCACAGTTATTCCCGTTTACCAGAGACTTAGGTTTTGCCTATGCCATGGTTGGAGATGGCGATGACTATCAAGTCGACCACAGTGCTAGTTATGTTTTAGTCTCACCCCAAGGGGAAAAATACGCTGTGTTTAAACCCAAACAACAACCAGGGAAAATTCCACAGATTTTAAATAAAGAGCTGGTTGCGGATCTAAAGCAGATCATTGAAAGTGCTTAAGATTTTTATATAGGTATTGGAAATATAACAAAGCCTCAATATGAACATATTGAGGCTTTTTGATGGGCGGTGGTTTTGAGCTTACTAAAACTTCAAACTAATAAATGCGTTTCCTCAAAAGTTGATTGTATCTATTCGTTCTCTCAATTCTCGTGATTTTATGTGAACCACAATCATTGCGATAAAAAAGTAAGCCATAAAGAAAGAAAACAGAGAAGTATAAAAAATATCGCCACTTGAAATAGCTGAAGTTAAACTTAGTGACATTGCAAAAGTCATCAAAATATACCGCCAATATTGAATTTTAACCTCATAAGCATTTGAGGCAATATTGTGAACGACTAATACGGGCATAGTGAGCTTTGAAAGGCTTATAGAGATTCTATTATTATGTATTTGAGCCTTAAAACCATCACCCAATAATTCTTCGAGTAATTTGTTCATAAAAATTCCTTTTAAACGAATAACATCCTGTTAATGAGTAAAATTTAGTTGGCTATAAAAAGTTTACACTGCCTCCAAATTTTATAACTTATTGTTTTTTATACCTTACAACCTACTTTACTTTTAGTATCTAAAATGAACGCCGCATAAGATGGAAAACCAGCTAATTTAATTACCGCTTCGGGGTTATTCTTAGAAAAAATATTATTTTCATCAATACTCTTATCAAACATTAAGCATGATTCATTTACTTTACCTGCTTTGGAGTAGGTAAAGCCCATAAGTAGATATATGTTAGTTAAAGAATCGTGTTCTTTATTCTCAATATACACTTGCTCTGTTCTTTTGAAATACTCTATTGATTTTGAATATCTATTTTCATAGGTAACACCTGGTTCCAGAAAACCTTTTTCTATGTACCTTGATTGATATTTATTAACTGCATGAGAACTAAGAAACAAACCATATACTCTATTAAATTCAGCTAAACCAATATTATTATTCTCTTTTATGTAAATTTCCTTGGCTTCATTTAAGAGTTTCTCCGCAGGTAGAGCTCTATATTTTTCTTCAAATAACCATTTAGCTTGTGCTACCTTTTCGTCAGGATTATTTGTAGTTGGAACTAAAGCTGCGGAACAGGCGCTTAAACTAGCAACCCAAAGAATTATTGTTATTATGCGCATATCAGTCCTTAAAAATATAACGCTCCGCTCAGCGGAAGCAGTTTGGTTGGCTAAAATCAGCGAGGCACGAGCGATAGCCAACCAAACGATCGCGATCCGCCTGCAGCGGCTTGTTATGTGTGTACACGCCAATAAGCATGGCTACCAAAAACCTCTACGCTTCCAAAATTGCCAGCCAGATGGAATCCTCCCGGTATCTTAGAGAATTCGTCAATGTTTCCGTAGTCAGTTGAGCCGTCAGGGTCAACACAGCCTTCCACTGACTCCATGTCAGATAGCCCTGTTATTTGTTTACATCCACTAATCACAAGGGTAAGACGACGGTAGCATGTGTACTCATTGGGTTCGGGATCAAGATACCATTCGGACTCGGGCTAAATGCTAGTCTCGAGCTCAATTTGCAATTCATCATCCACAAGTTTCCACGACATCACGAACGAATCATTTAGGTCTATCCCGCGAAACATATCTATTTGACGCCAATCCATGTCGCCTCACACATAACAGTATATTAGGCTGAATTCCGAATAAGAACGGTCTTAATAAGAACAGGTCGCCAGTACTTTAATCACTCAAGACTAACAGTAAACCAGTGTATCAATAATGAGTTATAACGTAGAAACAACTCATTCCTAGTTTCTCCGTCTGAGTGAAACAAAAAACTGTCATCATTGCATAAATTGCAATATTCACGCAGAAAGAGAAGTCACTATACTCCGGCCTAAATGATAATTCGGGGCAAAGATGAACTAGCTTTTAAATTTGTAAAACGCATTCTTGATTATAATCATCAATCCCAAAGTACATTTCCAAACTTCGTTTGAATTAGGGTCAAGGTCGTGGCGCTTCG
>NZ_JBFRJJ010000075.1:0-209 GCF_041468785.1 Shewanella sp. 10N.286.52.E4 | reverse complement strand
AGCTGCGGCAACGAATACGCTTGATGTTAGCCGTTGCTGGCACCGTGTTTTCGCCGCTCGAAAACACCACTAAAACTAAAGCTGTCCGACCTTGCCCCTGTTGCCAACAACCGATGATATTTATGGGTTGCTGGCAACGAAGGGATGAAAAAGCGCATGCGCGACTGACAAGCTTTCTTAGGAAAAACACAACGACACCTAACGCCACT
>NZ_JBFRJJ010000074.1:0-1785 GCF_041468785.1 Shewanella sp. 10N.286.52.E4 | reverse complement strand
TATTACATGGTGACGTTCACCTTGCCTTATGAGTTGCGAGTCACGGCTAAACATCAATCCGAGTTGATGTATCAAGCCATGTTCTCGCTGGCCGCCAGCGTGCTCAAAGACTTCGCTAAAAATTCAAAGCAACTCGGTGGTGAGATTGGATTTACGGGCGTGTTGCATACCCATAACCGAAGGCGTGACTTGCACCCGCACATTCACTTCATCATTCCGGCAGGCAGTTTCGATAAACACAAAAAACAGTGGAAAAAGAACAAAGGTAAATACCTGTTTAACGCCTTTAACCTGGCCAAAGTGTGGCGAGCAAGACTGCTAGCGCAACTAACCGATAAGCTCAACATCAAGCTACCAACCTCAATCCCAAAAAAGTGGGTGGTTGACTGTCAACATGTGGGTAAAGGACTGCCAGCGCTCAAGTACCTGTCGCGATACCTTTATCGCGGCGTGTTACCCGATAAAAATATCGTCAGTAATATCGACGGACAAATTAGTTTTGCCTATCTTGAAAACCATGGGCAAAATAGCCAAACCAACACCACTGAAATACGCACTTTACCCACCGTCGAATTTCTATGGTTGGTACTGCAACATGTGCTGCCAAAAGGCTTACGGCGAGTCAGAGACTCTTAACAATGAGAGTGGATTACTCAGAGGCAGTGCTGCCAAGCTGCGACAACGAATACGCTTGATGTTAGCCGTTGCTGGCACTGTGTTTTCGCCGCTCGAAAACACCACTAAAACTAAAGCTGTCCGACCTTGCCCCTGTTGCCAACAACCGATGATATTTATGGGTTGCTGGCAACGAAGGGATGAAAAAGCGCATGCACGACTGACAAGCTTTCTTAGGCAAAACCAACGACACCTAACGCCACTGTTTAAGCCGAGGAATTAGAAAGTGAACACTTAAGATGCAGAACAATAAAAGTATCAGGAGGTGCTAAGGCATTGATATTTTGGGGCAACGAAATTAGCTGGCGATGCTAAGGGATCGATGCGGCTAGTAAAAAATGTAACTGCTCAGCACACATCGAAAAAGCGTAAGTTCTTACGCCGATATTTACACTATAAAGGTATCACTCGGGCTTGTTCAACACTTGGGATAAGGACGCGGCTACGCGCGGCCTATCCTTATCTGTTAGCCGTTTGTATACGCTTCATTAGGTTTATTTTTCCTAATAATATACATTACAATTAGAAGGATATACCCAACAAGTGACATTATACATGGAGACAAAACAACTGCGAAAAAACCAACTATAGAATTAGTTACTATCTTATTTGAGGTTAACGCAAACCAATATGCCACCACCCAAATAAGAAGATATGAAATATTTGCCCCCGCTGCTTTAGTCCCAAACTCTGTTTGCATAGATACATATATTATGTAGCGAGTAACAATCAGAAAAACTAAAGCCAATATCATTAATAGATGGCAAGTAAGCTTCTCCTTATTAATTTTCACCTTCAAACTTCTTTTTAAAAGCTATACACATTTCACCATTAGGCGATTTATCACATTCTTTTATAACCATATCACATCCCATTTCAACACCCTTTTGAACAGAATATCTGTCACTATCCTCCATTCCTTTCATTTGCTCTTCCATTCCAATACTTAGGCATCCGGCAAGTAACGGATCTTTAGTCTCTGAACATGCTGAAATTAATAATATTACGGTACTAATTAGTAAAACTTTTCTCATTTTATTTCCTTATATTTATGTAATTAAATTTTAAACTCGATGATACGATAAACGGCTAACGATCATAGTTCATGAG
>NZ_JBFRJJ010000073.1:0-451 GCF_041468785.1 Shewanella sp. 10N.286.52.E4 | reverse complement strand
ACCAACACCACTGAAATACGTACTTTACCCACTGTTGAGTTTCTATGGTTGGTACTGCAGCATGTGCTGCCGAAAGGTTTACGGCGAGTCAGAGACTCTTAACAATGAGAGTGGATTACTCAGAGGCAGTGCTGCCAAGCTGCGGCAACGAATACGCATGATGTTAGCCGTTGCTGGCACCGTGTTTTCGCCGCTCGAAAACACTACTAAAACTAAAGCTGTCCGACCTTGCCCCTGTTGCCAACAACCGATGATATTTATGGGTTGCTGGCAACGAAGGGATGAAAAAGCGCATGCACGACTGACAAGCTTTCTTAGGCAAAACCAACGACACCTAACGCCACTGTTTAAGCGGAAGGATAAAAAAATAACACTTAAGATGCGGAACAATAAAAGTATCAGGAGGTGCTAAGGCATTGATATTTTGGGGCAACGAAATTAGCTGGCGATG
>NZ_JBFRJJ010000072.1:0-435 GCF_041468785.1 Shewanella sp. 10N.286.52.E4 | reverse complement strand
TTTTGAAACATTCGAAAATGTTTCGGCTCAATGAATTCTGATTACATTATGCAGACTCGGAAGAATCTACATCCTGTTTGTTACATATTGCTATGAACACTCATCGTTACATTGATAATAATTTTGATTGCCACCTAAGTGACAATTTCGATTAACTCAACACCTGTGAGTGTCCACACAGATTACTTGATAAATTGTTAAAGAGCGTGGTATCAATTTTTCAGACACCGCCGTTAGACGCTAGGTCATTGGCTTAGGGATGCGTATTTTACGCAATTCCCGTTTCGCGTCAAGTCATTTTTAAACTAATTTAAAAACTATTTTCAGCGTCACTTTACAGTGAACTGATTTGGCGTGTAACCCATGCTAGTGCGTGGTTTGCCGTGTCAGTGGATGCGCATTATAGGCAGATTCTGAAACACCGCAAGGGCTTTT
>NZ_JBFRJJ010000071.1:0-15713 GCF_041468785.1 Shewanella sp. 10N.286.52.E4 | reverse complement strand
GATAAATAACTAGATAAATAGCCCTGCAAATAATTGGGGTAGCAATAAGCTACCCCAAAATATTTCAGCTACAGCTTGTATGACTAGATAGTAAAACTAATCATATTTATGCCTATAAAATCATCTCAGCAAGTACAAAGCCGATAATCACTGAGCTCACAATAGACACTACACCGGGTATCACAAAAGGATGATTAAATACCCATTGACCAATGCGGGTAGAGCCAGTGTCATCCATTTCAACTGCAGCCAACAAGGTTGGATACGTTGGCAGCACGAATAACGCACTCACTGCTGCAAACGAAGCAATGGCCGCCTCTGGGCTAACCCCTAGCATAAATGCTGATGGCATTAATGCCGCAGTTGTTGCTGCTTGCGAGTACAGCAACATGCTCGCTAAAAACAAAATAATAGCCAGCATCCACGAGTGCTCTTCTAACAAACCACCCGATAGCGCTTTAATCTCTTCTAAATGCCCAGAAACAAAAGTATCACCAAGCCACGCTACACCTAATACACAAATACACGCGCTCATACCCGACTTAAACGTCGCAGCATTAAGCACCTCTGCCGTATCCACTTTACAAAACAGGGTAATAGCGGTGGCGGCGGTTAACATAAATACCATAATGGCTTCATTTCGCGGTAATGTCGGATTCTCAATAAGTGCAACAGCATCGCTAATCGCCGTGGCATAAAACACCACCGCCACAATAGCTACCAGAAAAACCATCACTGAACGCTTAGCGCTCGCAGGTAACTCAATGCTATTTGTTTCGCGTTTGCTCACTAAACCTTGCGCAACACGTTCTTGATAAACCGGGTCATCTTTTAACTCTTTACCCATAAATTGGGCAACAAAAGCGCCGACCATACAAGCAAGAAAAGTTGATGGAATACAAATCATCAATAAGCTGATATAGCCCACGCCTTTACTTTCAAGCATGCCACTCATAAGCACAACTGCAGCTGAAATCGGTGACGCTGTAATCGCAATTTGAGAGGCAACAACGGCAATACTTAATGGCCTTGAGGGACGAATGCCCTGCTCTTTAGCGACTTCAGCAATAACGGGCAAAGTGGAAAATGCCGTGTGCCCCGTACCTGCAAACAATGTCATTGTGTAAGTCACAACTGGGGCTAAAAAAGTTACCTGCTTAGGGTTTCGGCGTAAGATCCGTTCTGCAATATTGACCAAATATTGCAATCCACCCGCAACTTGCATCGCCGCAATCGCTGCGATGACCGACATGATAATCAAAATCACATCAATAGGAATGGTACCTGGGGTCATACCTAACCCAAGAGTTAACACCAACACACCTAAACCACCAGCAAAGCCAATACCAATGCCGCCAATCCGTGCGCCGATAAAGATGGCAGCTAATACCACCACTAACTCAATTGTTACCATAAATCCTCCCAAGCCATAATTGCGCGCACTCTACTGCAAAGCTAATAGATCTTATAGATGATTAAATCAATAAAACCTTAATTAGCAGAACAATTATCAATAAGTGTTAACTAGGGCGTGTTGTTCATTACGGGTTGAGTTTTGTTCGAGATAAAACCGATTAAGCGCGGCGAGTGAATTGCCGCCTAGCAATTTAAGCCCTCTGTGTTCGCAAAAAACGCTCAACAATGCAGAATCCGATTTAACCGCCCCCTACGGGCAGCGTTTGCTGTCCATTTTTACTACGTTATCGGCTGTTAATGCAGAATAAAATGTATTGTGCGCAGAAGAGGTTTACCCTTGGCGATTTACTCTGGGTTTCTTTCGGCGCATTAACTTCGTACCCTTATTTCCCTCGTATTAATTAAGGCGTGTCTTTGTGAAGTAATTCCATCAAGCCAACGAGTGCGGCAAACAGTACGGCGCCAACAGGCCAAATAATCCAAGTGATACCCCAAGCCATTGTCCAAAAGCTCCAGCCAAGATAGATAGCAATCAGCAAGGGCCAATAAAATCCAGCCAATTTCTCGGCTCGTTTAGTACGTCTAGTTGTCTCTGTCTCTTTAACGGCTTCTTTCAATACATTGCTATAGGCATCATATTTTGCTGAAACCGGTAAAATAATGAATAGGCCAACTGCAATGATAAAAAGCAGTACATCTATCATTAATAAAACGATGTCTTGCTCAAAAGAAAAAATACTCACGCACAGCAGCGGAACAAAGCTAACAATAAAACAGAAGATACCTACAGATAAACGCAAATTATAAGCCGGTCTAAACTGTTTACGCTTTTCATGAAACACGCTGTGAACACCATAAGCGAGTTCAAATGGTTCATCTTCTATCGCCGCTATTTCATCTTGATATTGGTTTGTCTTGATAAAAAAGCTCACTCCAACTGACACCAAAATCAACACACTCACAATACCCAATGCCGCTGCGATATCACCCGTCATGTTTAATCGATTCGTTTCCGCCATCGCCATAAAGAAAAATAACGGCATTGCAGAACACACACACAAAACCACGCCTTTAGAAACAAGATTCGTCATTGCGATTTTATGCTCAACATACTCAGTCGCTTGCTCTAGGGTAATATGGTTAATGCCTGGTTCTTTGGCTTCCGTAGCAACTTCAAATTCCTCGTTCTCATCCTTTAGTAAGAAGTCTGTAGACACATCAAAAATCTGTGAAAGCATAATGATTTTATTTAAATCAGGAATGCTATTTGCCCCTTCCCATTTAGAAACAGACTGACGAGAAACATTCATTTTCTCAGCCAACTCTTCCTGCGACCAGCCCAGTTTCTTCCTTAATCTAATAATCTTATCTGCAAGTATCATTAGTGAGTCCTTTTAATCAATAATTGAGCAGCAAGCATAAGAAATCAGGCAGTTGCTCACTAGCAAGCCAGCTTGTTAATCTGTCAACCAGCAGTTGCGTTATTGATTATTAAGCCATATTTCAGCCATTTTTTGTATCTAATCGCTAAATAAGCACAAAATCTGAAACACGGTGTAAAACACTCTTCCACCCTATCGATATTAAAAAGCACCGATATCTTATGGTATCGAGGCGCTCAAATCTTGTCGCTTTATCCCTTCAGGTGACAAATCAGCAAGCATCATTTCAGGCATGGTTAACCAACATCGTGGCCACTAATTAAAACAAGTTACGCCTACCCTGACAGCTCCCATTATTAGCGTTTTAATACCGCGCTATCTCAGCCATTTTCTTCACCCAAAACTCAACATGAATAGCGCTCATGTTGCAGCGGAAATTTAATCAATTTTCATCAAGTAATGAAACACGTATAAATCAAACACAGCTTAGAAAAACTTGCAACTGCTGACTGGCAGTTATCACAAAGCAGCAAAATACTAAAAAAATTAGCCAATATTCAGCTTTGATTACACAAGATGGGATACCAGAACATCATGAATAACGAATTTACTTTTACGATTAAAAACATCTGTCTCGATGAGAACTACCAGCCATCAGACAGTACCCGTATTACCACTAACTTTGCTAATTTGGCCAGAGGTGAGAGCCGCCAACAGAACTTACGTAATGCGTTAAAAATGATTGATAATAGTTTTAATGCGTTAGCTTACTGGGACAACCCAAAAGCTGACCGTTATTCAGTTGAACTTGAAATTGTCTCTGTTGATATGGAAATTGAAAACAGTGGCCAGACGTTTCCCTCCATTGAAGTATTAAAAACCCATATTATTGATCATCAAACCAACGAGCGTATTGAAGGCATAGTCGGCAATAACTTCTCATCTTATGTCCGTGATTATGACTTTAGCGTATTGCTGTCTGAGCATAATAAAGGCCAGAGCCAATTTAGCATTCCTGATACCTTCGGCGACTTACACGGCAAGCTGTTCAAGTATTTTGTTAATTCAGATACCTATAAACAGCACTTTAAAAAAACACCCGTAATATGCCTGAGTGTGTCAGACAACAAAACCTATCAGCGCACGGGTAATCAACATCCATTATTGGGCTATGAGTACCAACCAAATGAGTCGTCGTTAACTGAGCAATATTTCAAAAAAATGGGTCTACAAGTGCGCTATTTTATGCCGCCTAAAAGTGTGGCGCCTCTAGCATTCTACTTCTTTGGGGATTTACTCAATGATTACAGCAATCTTGAGTTAATCAGCACTATCAGCACCATGGAGACATTTCAAAAGATATACCGCCCTGAAATTTATAACGCCAATGCCGTGGCAGGTAACTGTTATCAACCTAACTTGAGCAATCAGGATCACTCTATCACTCAGATTGTTTATGACCGAGATGAGCGCAGTAAATTAGCCATTAAACAGGGGAAGTTTGCTGAGGAGTACTTCATCAAACCGTATCAAGCCATATTAGAACAATGGTCTGCGAGCTACTCACTTTAATCAGCAGCGCTATTAACAAACACATGAATAATCAAGTGCATAAATAACAAGTACATGAATAACCCGCACAAATAACAAGTGCTAATAACAAATACATGAATAAAAAAGCGCAATCAAAACAATTTTAGCCAAACGGACAGCAGCTCTTATGACGACGAATACAGTGAAACCATTACTGCCAACATCAACGGCTGGCAGTTTACCTAAACCTTCATGGCTGGCAGAGCCTGAAGCGCTATGGTCACCTTGGAAGTTACAGGGTCAAGAGTTGATTGACGGTAAGCACGATGCGCTGCGTTTATCACTACATGAGCAACAACAAGCTGGCATTGATATCGTCAGCGATGGTGAACAAACCCGCCAACACTTTGTGACCACCTTTATTGAGCACTTAACGGGGGTGGATTTTGAACAGCGTAAAACCATTAAAATTCGTGACCGTTATGACGCCAGCGTACCCACGGTAGTCGGGGCGGTTTCTCGGCCAAAGTCAGTGTTTGTTAAAGACGCCAAAATACTGCGTAAACAAACCAATCAACCGATCAAATGGGCGCTACCTGGCCCTATGACCATGATTGACACTCTTTATGATGCCCATTATCAAAGCCGTGAAAAACTGGCTTGGGAGTTTGCCAAAATTCTTAACCAAGAAGCCAAAGAGTTAGAGGCCGCAGGCGTTGATATTATTCAATTTGATGAGCCTGCATTTAATGTATTTTTTGACGAAGTGAATGAATGGGGTATTGCTTGTTTAGAGCGAGCCATTGAAGGGCTTAAGTGTGAAACAGCGGTGCATATTTGCTATGGCTACGGTATTAAAGCCAACACCGATTGGAAAAAGACCTTAGGTACTGAGTGGCGCCAATATGAGCAAGCTTTCCCTAAGCTACAACAATCTAATATCGATATTATATCGCTGGAATGTCACAACTCCCATGTGCCCATCGAACTGCTTGAGCTTATTCGCGGTAAAAAAGTCATGGTCGGCGCTATTGATGTCGCTAGCAACAGCATTGAAACCCCTGAAGAAGTCGCCAACACCTTACGTGAAGCGCTTAAATACGTCGATGCTGACAAGCTGTACCCATGCACTAACTGCGGCATGGCGCCGTTATCTCGTGATGTAGCAAGAGGAAAGTTACAGGCATTAACAGCAGGTGCTGACATCGTTCGAAAGGAACTATCAATGAGCGAACGATAAAAGCGTAAACCCCGTGTTAGAAAGGCTAATGGTAAGTGCTTAACCTGAGCACTTACCCAATCCTCCTAAAGTGAGAAGCTAAACAGACAGCTAAATAAACAAGTTATAAAAAAGGTTGTATCAACATACGCAACCCCGTAAAGAGTAATACCAAAGCAAAGATCTTCTTCAATTTAGCAGCATCCAGTTTTGCCCCGAGCGATGCACCAACCGGCGCAAATAACACCGTCAAAGGGACAATACATATAAAGCCAAATAGGTTAACTAGACCCAATGTCCCAACTGGCGCATCGCTTGGAGTGCTCGCCAATATCAGCATAGTCAGTGCTGCAGGCAATGAAATAATGAGCCCAATCGCCGCAGCCGTGCCAACAGCCTTATGCGCAGGATAATTAAATAACGCCAGTAATGGCACAGAAATAGTACCGCCGCCAATACCCACCATCGAGCTAAAAAAGCCAATTGAAGTGCCCATCATCGTTTGGCCCGCTTTGCCGGGTAATTGTTGAAAAAGCGCAGACTTCCCCGTTCTCAATAACATGTTTAATGCTGATAAAGTTGCAATGATGGCAAACATCGCCGTCAAGATAGCGCCATCAACACGCGTCACAAGCCAACTCCCCAGTAAAACGCCGAGCAGCATAAATCCTCCCCAACGCTTCAGCAGTTCAAAATCGACATTGCCTTTTTGATTATGAGAACGAATCGAACTCACCGAGGTTGGCACTATGGTTGCCAGCGAGGTAGCAGTCGCAACCAACATAGCTGATTCAGCTGACACCCCAAAACCTTGAAACAAAAAATACAGTACAGGCACAATAACGATGCCGCCTCCTACACCCAACAAGCCCGCTAAAATGCCCGCTACGACACCAGTGGCAGCCAAAGCAATAATGGTAGACAGGTTTGCTGTTATAAATTCAATAATATTCATGCTCGTCGACTTCAATTTGTTTATTGTGACAATTCAACTAATTGTAAATAAACAGACTTAGTTGATGAATTGAATAAATTTCAACACATCATGAGTGGAATTCAATATGGGATTGAGTAGAGGTGTTCGCTAAGGTTGCGTAGTAGGTATTAAAAATTAATTCTGTCATTAAAAGACCAGCAGGACTTGATATAGGGGCTTTAATTTTTGAATAAAATAATAAGATAAAAAGATAAAAAGAAGCGATACAGATATTGTGAAAGTTTACTTTTCATATTGGTATTCATTTCTAGATTACATCATTAAGAATGCATTTAGGTTTTTAGATAGCTATTTAGGCTAGATTACATAAGCCAAATGCTGAGGTACAATTAGCATTATAAAAAAGGATTTAGACACGAAATATAAGGATATTCCATGTCAGCATATGCCAGTAGAGCCACCCACGATTAACAAAGAAAAAAACAACTCACCAAAATATTGTCAGGTAACGAGCACACCTTGGTACAAATGAATTCTGCCGAATTTATTGAACTTACTATTAGTCACAAACAAAAACAGGGCATGAGTAAAGAGCAAGCTGTAAATGCAGTAGGCGCAATACTTTCAAATGCATCTCCCGCAGGTGAGCAATATTGGGACAAATACCGTGATAATATTAAAACATTAAGCGGTTATATACCTGTATTTGATGATGGCATAGCACTTGCTGCTCTTGCGATTGAAATGCAGCGAAGTGGCAATGTTTTCAATAAATATAAGCTCGCAACTTATTCTGGAAAATCTTTTATCATATTCCAAGGCTATGCAGGCCTTAGAAGAGATCTTACTGGCACTCGGTATTTAGCTAACAACCCCAAAGTCATCTCAATGGGGATAGGGAAAGCTGGAGCATTGAGCACGATTAAGGCTGGTGGTGTAGTTACAATTCTCATTTCAGCAGCATTCCATGCATTCGATCAATTGATGAGCGATGAAAAAACTTGGCATGATTTTGTTGGTGGTATGGCCGTTGATATTGTAATAGCGGTTGGAAGCATGGTTATCGCTTGGGGATTGGTTGCTACAACAGCGGCTTTCACAACCGTCGTTGTCGGCAGTCTAGCAGTTATTTTTGTTACCGGTACCTTAATCGGTATTTTTAGTTCGATGCTTATAGATAATACATATTGGTCTGAAAAATTAGCCAGTGCGCTAATTTTATTAGAAAAAGATTTACAAGCTCATACTTCTAGTTTCAACCAAAAACTTGATAGAACAGCTAGACAATATCATAGTGACCCTTTGTTATTTTTACACAATTTATTCGGTATTCCGTATAGAGGGATTAACTACTAATGAATAAACAAGAAGATAACTATATTGAAAAGCCAATAAGTAAACAAAAATTAAAAGTGTTGTCACTATTATTTGTCTGTCTATTTACTTTTATGTTTTATGTTTGCGGCAGTGTCTTTTTTGAAGAGCTTAGCAATATAGAAAAAATAAGAGATGGTCATATTTATATTGGTAATAGAGATCTCGCTTTTGGTGCAATTTTTTTTATCCCTGTTCTCGCAGTTCTAGATTACATGTTTATCCTCGTCCTTTTGGATAAATTTAGGGATAATGTGATGAAGCTATTTATCAAAATAGCGTTCATTTCAATACCAGTAATGATAATTTCAAGCATCACATATAGCTTTTGGATTGGTTCTGAATTAAGGGCAAATGGTTACTCACATTGCACTGCTTATGGTTCAGCAACACGTGGGACGCCATCAATATGGGTTAAATCGGAACAATACTGCCAAGAACGCGCTTGGAAAATTAGAATTGAACTCTATGAATATTTCGACCATTGGGATCAAAAAAAGCAAGAACCGACTGAAGAAAAACTGAATGCTGCAATCCTTACCATGTTAGAAAATAACCCATTCTATCGCCGAGAACATGGGTTATCAGATCTTAAAAAGCGGCAACCTTTATAAGATTAAACATATATGTGAGCACTAACTAAAGAAGTTCTTTAAGACAGAAAGCTCATTTTTAAATACCCCAGTAAAGAACAAGAAGCTCCGATACCTATAGCTATCGGGGCTTTATCGTTTCTATTCAATAAGCTTTGCTTTAACGTTCAGACTAAAGACCAACATAAGCATCTAACGCAGGATTAGTCAGATTAGAACAAAGAGATTTACCACGACGTTTAGCTGACTATACGGGTGGTGCAGCAACGCCATTATCACCGATTTAGACAAGCTGATTAAAAATTCCAACTGACCTTCAAAGGCCACCAATATAATCTTCACGCGCTTGCTTAGCTTCTGCAATAAACATTTCAAGTTCGGCTAGTGTTGGTGCAGTACCTTCTATATTGTAACCTTCAAAGAACTCTTCAATATCACTGCGTATTAATGAACCAGACTGCAAGCATAACGTCTCGTTTTTCAACCATACATCAGGGGCTCGAAATGAAGGGCCTGTGTACCAGGAACAATAACTATAACCTTTGGATGTAAGTTTATTCTCTATGTAATAATTAAATAAAAACACACTAATAAAGAATATTGGTAGAACTATAGCAATACCTTTTACAAAGTACTCAGTGGCTAATTTAGGGCAAAAGTTAGTTAACCTTTGAATCGAAGCGAGCAAAAAGAAACAAAATGGAATTAAAAGCAAAATTAACGGTACTCTACCGCTATTTTCTTTAATAAAAATGGAATCTCCAATATTTGACATTATCCTAACTTCGCTATCAAAAACATTAGCTATTGCCATGCAAATAAACGCAATCCAAAACGGAAGCACTATACATAGAGCAACTTCTTTAGGTTGCAGTTCTGAAAGCTTTTTTTCTGCTCGCTTCCACTCAATAAGTATCATCAAGTCACAACACCATTAACGGTCATGAATATAGTCTTCACGGGCTAGTTTAGTTTCAGTAATAAAGCTTTCTAACTCGGTAAGGGTTGGTTCAGAACCTTTTAAATTGTAATCTTCAAAGAACTCTTCAATATCACTGCGTATTAATGAACCAGACTGCAAACATAACGTCTCGTTTTTCAACCATACATCAGAGGCTCGAAATGAAGGGCCTGTGTACCAACCACAATAGCTGTAGCCTTTAGCTTTAAGAGTCGACTCTATATAAAGCGTACAAATAAAATACAAAGCAAAAAACAATAGCAGGCCTAACAAACTGCTCTTACCCATTGCCCTGATTGTTTTGGCATTACGATAACCAAATAATTTTTGAATCGCAGCTAATGTCAATAAAGCTGGGATAGGTATTAATGTAAAGAACGGAGCTAAAAAGCCACTCTCTTTAACATAAATAGCCGACTCATTAAACAATACAAAATTGGCCAATCCAAAGTATGATCCATACAAAACGGCGAGTGATATACTTAGAAAAAAAACAAGCCCAAAGAGCGTATAAAAACGTTCCTCTCCCGAAGCCTGTGCAAAGCTTACTTCTGATTTTTCCCAATTATTAATCACCATTTATGTACTCTCTCACTGAGTCAAATTAAATGCCGGTATACCAAATATATTTTTCAACAAATCATTTGGATCTGACTGATAGCCTTCTTTCAACTTACGTATCTGATATTCAAGTCTATTAATGCTCTCTAACCCGTCACGTTCAACCCTACGAAGCTCTACAACAATTGCATCTACCAAAGGTTTAGTTGAAAACATAAGATTAAGCCCTGTAAAAATCCCCCCCACTCCCACAACTATGACTAGAGGAATAGTTGCAGAGACTGCTGCCCCACAAAGTGAAATGCAAATAAACACAATCAAAAACAGAGGCTCGTTACATAGAACAATTTCTATAGGTCGTAGTGCTGATAACTTTATTCTGCTCGCTTCCACTCTATAAGTGTCATCAAGTCACACCACCATCAACGGCCATGAATATAGTCTTCACGGGCTAGTTTAGTCTCAGTAATAAAGCTTTCTAACTCGGTAAGCGTTGGCGCAGTCCCTACCTTATTGTGCTGCTCAAAGAAGTCTTCAATGTCACTGCGTATTACAGCACCAGATTTCAAACATAAACTCTCATCTTTAAGCCATACATCAGGGGAGCGAAATGAAGGGCCTGTATACCAATGACAATAGCTGTAGCCCTGAAGTTCAAGGTTTGATTCGGTAGCCAAATTTACAGGAATAACACCTACAAAAAAAACCACTGCTGCAAGTATTAAACTCTTTGTCATTCTTTTTATAGCTAAACTAGGTTCAAACCCCACTAGCCGCTGAAAAAAAGCCAGAGAAAAATATCCCCAACCAAAAACAAAAAGAATAGAAAAAAGCCGTCCACTATTTTCTTTAATATAAATAAAGTCACCTACATCAAAAAACAGCAAACCAAACTCTTCAAGAAAAAAGTAGAAAGATAAGTAAGAAAAAGCAATGCCCATCAAAAAGCACAGTACAATTGTTACAACCTCTTTAATGGTAAAGTCTTTAATGCTTTTATCAGCTCGATTCCATTTTCCAATTATAGAGTTCATCTAATAACCACTTGAAAGTTTGGTATCCCTAATAATCGCTTAATCTGTCCCATTGGATCATCTTGGAGCTCATACTTAAACTTGCTGATATCCCTTTGAATAACGTTAATTTGGCTCACTAAATTACGCTCGAAATCCATTATAATTTTAGCTACTACAGTAAGATATTCGTTTGTATCCGCAAAATACCATGCTGATAAAACGCCCACAGCTACAACTACAGCAAGAGGAGCAAGAGCAGTTCCAGTCACAATCATACTAATCCCAGCAATGCCTAACTTCATTGCAGCAACCGTTGCGCCAACCACAGCCATATCCACAGCAACCCCTACAACAAAGTGATCCCAAGTAGCATTATCATTAAGTACCTGCTCTACAAAATAAAATGCAACAAAAAACACAATACTTACTACAAAGCCACCCTTAATCGCTTTATTAGCACTAAATATACCGACTCCGATGGTAAATCACTTTGGATTGCTGGCAAGGTAGCGGGTACCGCTTAAGTGCCCCTGAAGGCCAGGGTAACTATTAATGGATACAGCGGGGGCATTACCATAGACTTTGATTTTAAATTTGCCAAACACATTACCTTGACGTTTCATCTCTGTGGCCAAAACAGTCAGTGCCGCCACATCATCAAGAACAGGATATAGACCTCCTGCAGTCTTTAACTTATCTTTATGCTTAGCCCAAATAGCTGGGCGCGAGTTATGCTTTGCTAACAGTGCATCAAGTGATTCTACTGCTTCCACTCGAGTCATTCCCTGCTTCATTTTTATCGATATGACATAATCAACAAACTCAGCTGAGCTCATCTGAATCAGGGTGTGATTATTGCCTGATAATAGGCTCTTGATTTGATGCTGACCTTGTCTCTAGGCAATTACCCGACGAGCATAAGCTGACATAATACAATCCTTTTATATGTAATCATTCCATTGATGCAATGCCTCTTATTTTACTGAGCTGAACGCTGTTGTATATTATCAATAAGAATAGTTTTTCCATCAAAAACGGCCCCGTCACAGAGGTGGACGGTGATGATGATGGCATCCCTTATGAATGACAGTGGTGTAATTGAATTTCGTAATAGTTGAAGTGTTAACTCTGACCTGGTTTACTCGACTTATTTCAGATAGCCGACCACACTGCTCTTTGAAAGCTATTAGCGACGTAGCACCGCTATCCAGCGGCCAAGATTGAGTAAGCTGGCCAACGAGCCAGCCACGTAGGTCAGTGCGGCCGCCTTGAGAATCTTATCCGCATGCTTTAGGTCACCATCGTGCAGGTAGTTGCCCTCTTTGAGTATGGGCAGCGCCTTGCCATAACTGGCGTCAAACTCCACCGGCAAGGTCACCAGATGCACAACAGTGCTCAGCCCCATCGACAGCACGCCGATTAATATGGTCAAGGCGCCAGCCTGCGGTATACGGGTGAGCATTAAGACCACTGGCGCCGCGAACATCATCATGCCGGCAATACGTTCACCGACCATCGCGGTTCTAGCGAGCTTCTGTCGCATCAAAAACAAAGACTCGCCGCGAGAATCCTGCAGAGCATGCCCAACCTCGTGGGCGGCGACAGTCACAGCAGTCAGGGAATGACCGGAATAGTTATCCGGCGAAAGGCGAACAGTCTTAGCCCCGGGATCATAATGATCACCGTCAGGCGTCTCTTCAACCTTAACGTCATTTAGGTCAAAACGATCTAGAATATGGCGAGCAAATTCACCACCGCTACCTTGCTGACGGTAGCGATCAGTGGGCTGTTGGTACTTGCTCATGATGTGTTTGACCCACAAGCCGGGCAAGAATACGCAGCCCGCAATGACAATAATTAGAATGATCCATAGCATGCAAACCAGTATGCCATAAACCTTGGTATAACTCTCACGGCATTTAAAGCCACTAAAAAGCCCCGATACCGTTAGGTATCGGGGCTTTCATTATTCGGCTTGAAGCTTTTAGGCTTTAGATTAGCAATGAATTTAGCATTCTTGGTCCAGTAAAAATCCTTTTATAACAATACTCTTTATCGTGGAGTTGAACTAACTGCTTGCATTTTAGTTGCTTGTTGAAGAAAGTCAGATTTCAATTATTTATTGAGTGAAAAAACTCGCACTTCACCGAAAGTTTTTATACATCAAATTATTCATTGTTAATTGATAATATTATTCTGTATCTGACTTCTGAACTTTTTGGATAGGAGAATCAAGTTCAGACTCAGTATTTATATACTCACAAAGTGCCGTCGGATTTTTAGATAGTTTATCCTTTAAGATGTGTTCAGAAAAAACCTCTCCACTTTCTCTATCAACAACATAAAAAGAGCTGATTGACTTTAAGGCATTAAAATCAGAGTTGATTTGTTCAAAAACAAAATATTCGATATGTTCTGAATTTGATTCTGCATTATCTACATACCTTTGAATCACTGGGACAATATATTTTTTATCGAGACAACTAACTAAAAACTCACCTCTGAAGCTAAGTTCATTCGCTCCTTGCATCTCAACAATAACATCATAAGTAACAGGATTAGGGGTTTCTAATGTATATTGATGTTCAGATAAAGACACTATAGAAAACATATTTGCGCGAGCTTCGGAAAGTGAAAGAAGCAGAATAATCGACATTTTAAAAAATTTAGAAAGTATCACTAAAAACCTGCCTATTTATAATCATTTTGAGGTTGTCATACCCCTTATTGTAGCTATGAGTATTCTTATTAATTACTGCTGTTATCGCATCTGTTGGTTGCTTCGAAGAACCTTTATCGGCAATTAAATGTAATTTGTTTTTCACCCCAAATACAAGCGCGGAACGTAATGCATATTTTGCCGTTAGTAATAAATCAGGATTTGCGACGAAATTTACAGATTCATTCCATAAGTCGTTGTGTTTAGATTGAATTGCTAAATAATTAGATTTTCCAGTCAATTGAATCATCCCTCTGCCACGGTATTTCCAACCATCACCAGAACCAATGTTCCTTAGGATTAGATTTTAAAGTTGCATCCATCATGTTCAGTAGTGGACAAAACGGAAAAATTCGTTATGTCGCTTCTTTTAATTTCTTTGATAGTATACAAGTTGAATTTTCAAGTGCACTTGATATGGAGAAACTCATACTTAGCTGTTCGGGCCTATTATGCAGAGCTGCAAGGTTATTAGAAAACAGACATAAGCAGATTGATCAGAGTTTATACCAATGAAAAAAATATTATTGATATTAAGCACACTTTTAATTGGATGTAGCTTACAAACAAACACTATTTCGTTAAATGACTCATTTAACGAGTATAAATCTTCTCTTGGAACCTCCTCGGAAAAAACATTGCTAACAGATGAAGTTTGGAATGATTTAGTCACAGCGAGGGATAGCTTAAAACAATCAGCTTTTGTACATTCACTAGCTGAGTTTCCAACTGAAATGTTGAAAATAACTGACATAAAACAATCCATTCAAGGTGAAAAAGGCTGTCTTTTAGTCAGTGGTTCAAATAATAGTGATGTAGAGTTAGACTATTATATTTCCTATAGTTTAGTGACTAATAATTGGATCATTAATGAGGTTTCTGTTAAATATTTTTTAGATGATTCTGAACGTTATCTCAAAGAAGCTGAGTGTGATAAAGAGAAAAGAATGAACTTGTGGCTTCAATTTATTGAGAAGACTTAATTCATAAATAGTTAACACATTGTTCTACATAATTAAATCGCACCCCCACTAGTTAACTTTTCAAACTAGTGGGTCAGAATAAAGCAGATTCCTATCATAATCGATACACAAACCGTAAACTTAACTGCCAAGTTTCTAGTCGATTTATAACTGTTAATATAGGTATTATTATCTTAATTTTTATCAAGTTATGAATGGATGCTGCTGATAAATGATTCTAAAAAATACGCCCATGAAGCAAGCCTGCCCCATGTGCCACAGCAAAAATACCAAAGTACAAAAGCGCAAAGAGACTTACTCCTTGAATTGCCAAGATTGTAGTTATAGTCAGCAGATTGTCTAAGGAATAGAAATTGAACAACATGGAAAAAGGCAAACTTGTTCGCTGGAACGCCGACAAAGGCTTTGGTTTTATCAAACCTGATTCAACAGGTAGTAAAGATATATTCATTCATATATCAATACTCAAACACATGGCAAGAAAACCAGTCGTTGGCGACCAAATCAACTACTTTTCTGAGACTCAAAGCGATGGCAAAGTCAAAGCGATAAAAGCCAATATTGAAGGTGTCGCAATCATCTCTACCCGCAAATCCAATAGTGCTCATCACCGACAAGACAACAACAAATCATCAAGCGGCATGCTTATTCCTCTCTTAGTCATATTAGTCCTCGGTATATTTGGATTTCAGAAGTATAAAGAAATGACCGCAACGCCAGTACTGACAAACAAAGACGTTGAGCAAATGGAATGGCAGCCCGCTGTACAAAACAGCAACCCAATCACAAACCAACCCACATTTAGATGTGAAGCAGGCAAAACCCACTGTAGCCATATGAGTTCATGTGCGGAAGCGACTTTTTATAACAACAACTGCCCAGGCACCAAAATGGATGGCGATAGAGACGGCATACCATGTGAAAGCCTGTGGTGTAGCAGGTATTAAGAGGTTAGAGTTAGAGTTAGAGTTAGAGTTAGAGTTAAAGTTTACTCTGACCCTGAGGGATCCCCACGAATT
>NZ_JBFRJJ010000070.1:0-7335 GCF_041468785.1 Shewanella sp. 10N.286.52.E4 | reverse complement strand
GGCACTGGCACTGGCACTGGCACTGGCACTGGCACTGGCACTGGCACTGGCACTGGCACTGGCACTGGCACTGGCACTGCAGTCATTGAAATGGCTGAAGCATCCGGTTTACATCATATTGAAAGAGACAGAAGAAACCCTATGCTGACCACCAGCTTTGGAACTGGGGAACTTATTCGTGATGCACTGGATAAAGGCATAAATCACATTATTCTAGGCTTGGGGGGGAGTGCGACAAACGATGGCGGCGCGGGAATGGCGCAAGCTTTAGGCTTTAAACTGCTTACAGCAAACGGGAGTGTTATTGGCCATGGCGCTGCAGGACTCAGCCAGCTAGCTGAGATTGATAGTTCATCTGCACACCCACTCATTGCTAATTGCAAAATCGAAGTGGCTTGTGATGTAGATAACCCTTTATGTGGTCCTAATGGTGCCTCTGCAATATTTGGCCCGCAAAAAGGCGCAACTGCAGAAATGGTCACTGAGCTTGATAATATTCTCAGCCACTTTGCCAATGTTATTAATCGCACTATACCTGAAAATTCCGATAACGACATTGCACTTTTCCCTGGTGCTGGCGCTGCTGGCGGCATGGGCTTTGGTGTTATGGCATTACTTAATGCACAACTTCAGCCGGGAGTTGAAATTGTCATAGAAACAGTGAAATTAGCCGACATAATGCAAGGCGCCAATATTGTCATCACTGGTGAAGGCCGTATGGATAGTCAAACCTTAAGTGGAAAAACCCCCATGGGCGTAATGCAACAAGCCTTAAAACAAGATATCCCTGTGATTGGCATTGCGGGTTGTTTAGGTTCTGGAGCAGAAAAAATACTGCAACAAGGAATGACAGCAATTTTTCCTATTATTCCATCGTTAGCTCCGCTCGATGATATTTTAAGCAATGCACACGAAAACCTGGTTCAAACAGCTCAAAATGTCGCCGCTACACTTAAACTATCAATATAAAAACGCTCGTTTAACTCAAAAACTTGCTGAGCAATAATCCATGAAGTAAAGTTAGCCCTCATAATTGCCAAGAAACCACTTTCATTTTAGTGGTACTTGGCTGAAAAATAAAAATGATGGCACGAAGACATGACCGCAAAAAATTACCGACAAGCCCAAGCATCTGAAGCAAGCCTTCTACGTATATTTACCATTCCAGAAGATGCGGAATCAACACTAAGTATCATTGAGCAAAAGCTTTCTGAAGACTTAGCGGGCTTTTTAGGTAAAAGTATTGCCGCGCTTGAAAAGCCATTGTCATTAATCGAAAAAGATTTTCGAGCCTACCAAATTCCTGATTCACCCAGATTTGTTTCAGACTATACCGATGAAATAATGAAGAATTTAGTGGCCCATTCGGTACACACTTCAGCACCGAGCTTTATCGGCCATATGACATCTGCCCTGCCGTATTTTGTATTGCCACTGTCTAAAATGATGGTTGGGTTAAATCAAAACCTCGTTAAAATTGAAACCTCTAAAGCTTTTACCCCACTTGAGCGCCAAGTGCTGGGGATGATGCATCATTTGATTTTTGATCAGGCTGACAGTTTTTACGACCAATGGATGCATAGCGCTAATTACTCCCTTGGCGCATTTTGCTCCGGCGGCACCGTGGCAAATATCACCGCTTTATGGATTGCTAGAAATCAATTGTTAAAAGCAGACGGCACCTTCAAAGGAGTTAATCGTGAAGGGCTCCCGCGTGCATTAAAGCATTATGGCTATGATGATTTAGCCATATTAGTGTCTGAACGAGGTCATTACTCAATAGGCAAAACTGCTGACTTATTGGGGATTGGCCGCGACAACATTGTCAGTATCCCAACCAATGCCAACAACAAAGTTGATGTTGAACAAATGCGCCAAACGGCTGCGAAACTCGCCAAAGAAAACATCAAAGTGATGGCGATTGTCGGCGTTGCTGGCACAACAGAAACAGGCAATATTGACCCATTATCTGAACTTGCCCAATTAGCATCAGAATTACAATGTCACTTCCATGTTGATGCAGCTTGGGGCGGCGCAAGTTTATTATCAGATAAATACCGTTACTTGCTTAAAGGCATTGAACTGGCTGACTCAGTGACCATTGATGCCCATAAACAAATGTATGTACCGATGGGCGCTGGAATGGTGTTGTTTAAAGACCCAGAGCTTGCCCATGCCATAGCACACCATGCTGAATATATACTCCGCGTTGGTTCTAAAGATTTGGGGAGCCAAACATTAGAAGGCTCTAGACCAGGCATGGCAATGTTAGTACATGCTTGCTTACAGATCATCGGTAGTGAAGGTTATGAGATTCTAATTAATAACAGCCTTGAAAAAGCGCGCTACTTTGCACAAGAAATTAACCAGCACCAAGAATTCGAATTGATAACCGAGCCAGAGCTGTGCATTTTGACCTATCGCTATGTACCACAAGCTGTGCAATCCTTTATGGAACAAGCTATACGTAATAATGATATTGCGAGTGTTAAACTGTGCAATAAATTGCTCGATGGTTTAACTCAGTTCATTCAAAAACATCAACGTGAACAAGGAAAGTCTTTCGTTTCACGTACGCGTATAAAGCCCGCGAAATATCAGCGACAAGCAACGACGGTTTTTAGAGTGGTATTAGCTAACCCGCTGACCACTGATGAAATATTAAATGACGTACTGCAGGAACAAACTGAAATAGCTAAGCTTGATAGCCATTATTTACCGCAATTACTCGCAATGACTGAATAAGCTTCAATTTAATTTACCAATAAAAAACCAGCCTTGTGGCTGGTTTTTTTATTGCTACAAAGCCTTATTGACACAAACCTCATTGACACAAACTTAATTGATGCAATTTCATTAAGAATACGTTTCTTCAATATCGATAGGCTGAGGAATGTAATCGGCAGCTTTTAGGCCAAACAATTGCGGTAAAGTCACCCCTAGCGCAATTGATGAACAAGTTCCGCATATGATGCCAACGAATAACGCGATTGAGAAACCTTGTAAACTAGCACCTGCCAATAACCACAAACTTGAAACCGTCACTAATGTCGTACCTGAAGTGACTAACGTGCGCGAAAAGGTAGCTTTAACCGCCTCGTTAATAATCTCGTTGGTGTCACCTTTTGGTCTCATCCGCATGATTTCTCTGACTCGATCAGCAATGATGATTGAGTCATTGAGCGAATAACCTAATACTGCTAATAACGCCGCTAAAACCGTTAAATTAAATTCTAGCTGTAAGACTGCAAATACCCCTAGAACGATAATGATATCCGTCATCAAAGCAAGTAAAGCACCAGATGCTAAACGCCAATCAAAACGCATACTTAAGTACACCATGATCATCACTAAACAAACCAGTACTGCAAGCCCGCCTTGTTCTACCATTTCATTACCGACTTGCGGCCCTACAATACTGTGACTGATAAGTGTTACCTGCTCGCTAATCAGAGCAAGTGCATCCGTTATTCCGACATCACCAGCCATTTCATCACTATAACGCAGTATCCATTGACCTTCTTCTGACGCCTTAATCACTTGCACGTCTTGGGCTAAAACATTATCCACATGCTGATTTAATTCAGTAAGTTCTATACTTGAGTCAAGTGTGACCTCAGTTACCACGCCACCGGTGAAATCTAAGCCCCAGTTAAAACCTTTAATTCCAATCATCAAGACTGAAACCAATAAAGCACATACTGAAAATCCTGTTAATAAAAACCTAAGGCGAGTTAATCCACTTTGCGAAGGATTATTATCAAATTGGCCTTTGAAAAAACGTGTCATTATATTGTTCATATTTTTACCATACGACGCTTATCACGTCCCCATACTAAATTGATGATGGCTCTTGAAAGAAAAATGCCGGTAAACATGCTGGTTAACAGTCCAAGCCCTAGTGTTAAAGCAAAGCCTTGAATGGGCCCATTACCAATGGAATAAAGCGCAATTGCGACGATCATGGTTGTCAGGTTAGCATCGAAAATAGATGAAAATGCACTATCAAACCCACTATTAATTGACTGCGCAAAACTATTACCGAGTTTCATTTTGTCTCTTATTCGCTCGAATATAAGCACGTTAGTATCAACGGCCATACCAACAGTAAGTACTAACCCAGCGATGCCAGGCATAGTCAGTACAGCACCTGGGATTAACGCAATAAGACCCACTAGCATCACAAGGTTGATACACAAGGCTGAATTGGCAACCCAACCTAAGCGTCGATACCAAAAGGCAATAAATGTCAGTGTTAAACCGAGCCCCAATGCCAACGCAGCAAAACCATTTTTAACGTTATCAGCACCAAGACTTGGGCCAATGGTCCGTTCTTCAACGATGGTGACTGGTGCGGTCAATGAACCCGCGCTCAATAGCATGGCTAACTCTTGAGACTCAGCAAGGCTACCACTGCCTGTTATCCTAAAACGATTCCCTAATTGCGATGTAATCGTCGCAACACTAATAACGGAGCTTTGTTCTACACTTGCGCCATCTCTACCTTGCGTAAATTCGTTATAAACCGTTGCCATAGGATTACCGACATTATCGCGAGAAAACTGTGATATCTTGCGGCCGCCCGCTGAGTCGAGAGTCAGGTTAACTTCTGGCATTCCCATTTCACCAAGGCTAGCTCTGGCATCAATAATGTGCTCGCCGCCGAGAATAGCCCTTCTATTAAGCGATATAGCTTGACCATTTTCATCATCCACTGACATCGCCATTGGTGAACGTGGCTCAACAAGTTCATGAAATGAGAGTGATGCTGTTGCGCCAATTACGTTTTTAGCTGTTGCGGGATCTTGTACCCCTGGCAGTTCAATTCTGATCCTTGACTGCCCCTGCCTTTGAACAGAAGCCTCAGTTATGCCCAAGTGTTCTATTCGGCTACGCATAATTTGCAAGTTCTGTTGTACCGTCGTGGCTCTCAATGCATCCCGCGCTTCTTCTGTTTGAGTCATCACGAGCACGTTGCCATTTACCGAGCGTTGCCACTGGGGAAACTCTTCCCTTGCCGCAGCTACACCAGCTTGTAAGTCATCACTATTACGAAAGTTAAGTTGTACCTTCCCATCGATATGCCTACCCTGTGAACCTCTGACCAATTGACGAAATTCATCAATCACCATTTGCCTATGGGCTTGATAGACAGGTTCCATATCTACATCTAACAAGAATTGCACTCCGCCTCGTAAATCTAAGCCCAATTTAATCGGGGCAAAACCAAGCTCAGTTAACCAATTAGGCGCGTCTGATTCCATGGCTAAAGCCACGAGAACATCGTCAGTTAAATAAGATTCAATCGTTGATTTAGCAGCAGCTTGTTGACTGGCATCGCTAAGCACAACGGTGACTTTATCTTCAGTTTGAGAAACAAGACTTGTCGAAATACCCGCTTTATCAAGCTGTTTAACTAACTGTTTTATTTCCACCTGATGATCGCGATCATTGATATGTAGCGCAGCATTTTCACCAAATATTGACGGCAATGCGCTGAGAAACATCACAGCAATAGTAAAAAGCAGGACAATGTACTTCCAACTCGCATAGCGATTAATTGGATTTTGTGGTGTTTTTTTATTCACGTTTATATTCTCTGTTAAGAATTAACCGTGCACTTGATAGCTTTCAATTCCAGTGCTAATACCTTGGCTAGCTAGATAAAATAGCCAAGATTTAGGCACAGGTACAAGCACACTAAAATACGCCGAATACTCGGCAATAATATATTTGTTAAAACGACAGAGATTTAGCTGTAGCGGAGGTGATGATGACTGTAGAGACTATTACCGTCCTTCCAGCCTGACAGGCGAGAAACAGTACTAGAAAGCTGGCTTGTCCAATGATAAGTAAACTTGGGTCTATCTATAGGTGTAATAAAACGATTAAAAATCACTGGTTCAAAAAAAGCAATTTGAAGAAAATAATTAGGCTTAACGCCTGCTCCAGCACGATTATCGCTACTGACAACTCGTCTAACATCATTAAAGAAGTCAACACTAGCTAATTGGCTAATAAGGGGTTGCTCTTTCTCTGGTGTTAAATTTTTATGCCTTAAATCCGCACTAACAAGCATAGAGATGAAATCTTGGCCATCAGATAAACTCGGTTGTAGGTATGACAGAGAAGATACTGAATGACTCACGCGTAAACTATTAGCGGGAGCTCCACTCCCCTCTTGTACACAAACGGCTATTTCAGTTGAGGAAATGTTTCTTTGGTCATCATTTAGCTGCACTTGACCAACCGCTGAGAAAGTACTCAACGATAGTAGCAACAATAAAATGATTTTTAGACGCTGAAACAACAAGGTATTTCCCTAAACTTTAAATATGAAAAGGAATTATATGTTGAATTACATTAATGCTCATAGTGTTAAATTATTTGTTTCACACTCGTTAATAGCTAAACCTGATATAAGCATTAAAAATCATAACCTTAGTAAAACATTAATAATAATTTAGAACAGCCAAAGACTTGAAAGCAAATAAACCATTACTTTGCAGTAATGAGTTCTTCTATATAGCGGAGAGTTAGAGATTTGAGTCCTACATTGATGCCTACAAACTTATGTTGTTATATTTAATAAATTCTAGATAGTAAAAAGCCCGCTATAAAATAGCGGGCTTCTTTCAATATACTGTAGAGATAGCATATTTTTGAAAGAGGACCCCTACATAGATACGCTACAAACCTGTGATGTTTTATTTTCTAAATTTAAAAAAGCAAAAAGCCCACTATAAAATAGCGGGCTTCTTTAAATATGGCGGAGAGATAGGGATTTGAAGCCTACATTGATGAGCTACAAACCTATGTTTAATTATAATTATACAAGAATGAAAAAAGGCTCATCATTTCTGATGAGCCTTTCGTCTTAAATATGGCGCAGATACCGATTTAAACCCTACATAGATGCGCTACAAACCTGTGATGTTTTATTTTCTAAATTTAAAATAGCAAAAAGCCCGCTATAAAATAGCGGGCTTCTTTAAATATGGCGGAGAGATAGGGATTTGAAGCCTACATTGATGAGCTACAAACCTATGTTTAAATATAATTATACAAGAATGAAAAAAGGCTCATCATTTCTGATGAGCCTTTCGTCTTGAATATGGCGCAGATACGGATTTGAACCCTACATTGATGCCTACAAACCTATGCTATTTATTTATAACTATCTAAATAGCAAAAAGCCCGCTATAAAATAGCAGGCTTCTTTAAATATGGCGGAGAGATAGGGATTTGAACCCTAGATGGGCTACAAACCCATGCCGGTTTTCAAGACCGGTGCATTCGACCACTCTGCCATCTCTCCGAACGCCGAGAATAATA
>NZ_JBFRJJ010000069.1:0-21889 GCF_041468785.1 Shewanella sp. 10N.286.52.E4 | reverse complement strand
AGCGCCACGACTTTGATTTTGACGTTGATTTAGACTTTGATTTAGATGTTTATTCAAATCTAGAAATCATTAGCTAACTAAAGCTGCTAACAAATCTTGTGGCGGAAATGAGTTTACCAATATCGTCCCTACCCGATCTTAATCAGCAAAGAAAACACAGTTCCTATAAGAACTATGCTTTCATTCAGTTCACCCACATATTCATAGATATTTACCATTATAATGAGTGTTACACCTTTAGGGGGGCATAACATAATTTCCCTTCTCATGTTCTTTGAGGGAAGTAGAATATCTAACTAGTTTTCGAGTATGACTTTCAGATTATCCAAACCTTGTTGTAAGTCATTACCAATCACAGTTTCAAAATCCATAAATAGCATCATTAAATTCATTGGGTAATTCATATGTCCACTAAACCCCCAATTAACTTGAGTTTGATTACTATCAATGGGTTTAAAGCTAATGTATGCAGGCGATGTGGCTTCGAAAGGACTTAAAAATCGCAGCTCATAATCGATACGTTGATTGGGAATTATCTTAATAATTTCTTGCTCGCCAACACCCACGTCTGGGTTTTTGCTGGCCCACGCTGACACAAATCCTACACTGCCATCATTACCCTTGTAGGTTTTTTCCATATTAGGGTCCATCTGTGCCCACTTACTAAAATCATTCTGATTTTTTAGGTATTTAACGTAGTCATATACGGTTTCATTAGCTTGATTAATCACTATACTGCGCTCGACAAAGTAGTCTTGTTTCACGAAAAGTGCGGTAATGAAGGGAATAGCAATAATGACAGCAAGAACTAGGAGTATTTTTTTTATCATGATGTTGATCCTAATGTGATGATAATTAAGTATATCAACCACTTTCAACATCACTATGCGAATTTAACAATAAATCAACAATCATTATTAACGCAGCGTAAAGCTCGCACTCAACAATGCTAATTCGCCTCACAACTTAAATAAGATCTCATTTAGTTATTGGGTTAACTTTTGATAACAGCTTTGGCAGATACAGGCTTTACCAGATAGTCCCGCTAATAACTCAGGATCTATTTTTGCTTTGCCAGATTGAGTTAAGCACCAACAACTTTCTATTGATAAACCCGCTGTCACAGCACACTTATTTTCTTTAAGGCATATTGGGCACGTTAATGGCTCAGCCACTTGTTGTTTTTTGTCAGACTCAAGATGGCGATATACCTGCACAACTTCTTTCTTTGTCATCTCTTATAAATACCTTGTTACCCTAACTTCACGTGAATATGACTTCAGTTAATTTTTCACGGGTTAAGTTTAAAAGCTAACTGTTTCGTTTTCTGCCAGTAGCTGCACAGTATAAAACAAAAAATCGGTGCCGAAGCACCGTAGATGATTGAAGTTTTAAAGGATGTTTCCTTATTCAGGCTTTATTATATGTTTCCCTACTCATGTTTCTTATTTAGACGCAGGAAAGATAGGATAAGATTTAGAACCTAATATCACTGAGGGATCTACTGCACTGGGTTTTCCATAAAAACCTTCATGCTGATGATATTTTGCCTGAGTCTCAGCGACATTACCTTTATATCTCGGATCTTGAGGGCGCTCATGGGCATTAACAAATGCAGCTACATCCCAAGCTTGTTGAACCGTTAGCTGAATACTTTTACCTAATGGCATATTTTCATAAATGAAATTAGCTGCGGTATTGACTCGATGCATGCCTGCCCCCCAATTATAGCTCTGAGGCCCCCATAACGGTGGCAACGCACTCACGTTTGCCATTTTGTAACCTTGACCATCATCAGCATGACAAGTCTGACAATGAGCTTGGTAAACCGCTTCGCCCCTTTCAACAGAATAAGCTAACTCTGGCTTAGCTAACTTAGGAAAACCTCGTCCTGGTAGCATAGTCAGCTCCTTTTGATCGAGCTTTGAAGTGACAGTTTCAGGTAAAGGGAAATCCTCTCTATTACCGCCCTTAAGCAACTCAACATCAGTCATTTCTGGCACAGGTCCAGTAATGCCAAATTGATTCATCAATCCACTCATCACTAACCAATATGAATAAGCTGAAATCGCCACCAAAGGCTCACTCCCAGATTCAGGCGCTTTACCGTTCATTGAATAGGTAAAACAGCCCTGAATTCGCTCTTCAAAGCTATTCACTTTATCGTTTTTCTTACGATAAGCTGGATACGCCATATAAGCGCCCCACAATGGTGATGCATTGGCTTTATTCCCCGCATTCATGTGGCAATTCACGCAGTTTAGTTCGTTACCAACGTAGGTATCTCGCATTTGCTGACTATTAACAAATAACTGATAGCCTTTTCTGACTTTATCGCCGAACTCGCCTTTAGGGATAGTGGATAATGGACTTGGCATAAGGTATTGCGCATTTGCCTCTTTCGCCACTGAGGGAAGTTGTGCTTGTCTATCAGGTAACTCTGCTGCCGATATGCTCATGCTAAATAACACACCCGCCGCTGAAAAATAATATCGCTTCATCGTATGTCCTTATTTCTGAGCCGAAAAATATTGAGTTAACGCATCAATTTCTGCAGCGGTGAGCTTTTTAGCTATGCTGCCCATCATATTGTCAACATCACCTTTACGGGTTCCTGACTGCCATGCCAATAATTGATTCTTAAGGTAAGTAGGTTCTTGTCCGGCAAGACGAGGAAACTGACCCTCGCCAATACCAGACGGGCCATGACAACTGGTACAAGCTGGAATATCCCGTTGCCAATCCCCTTGATATGCTAGTTTCTCGCCAATGTCGTCGATGACCACTTTATCACCACGATACTGAAGCTTGATCTCAGCCACTGGTTTAGCAGCAAAAAAGTCCGATACCACTTTGATGTTATCGCCTTGGACTGTCATCGCCATAGCCATCATTGTTGGATTTTGACGAAAACCAGTCTGAAAATGACTCACTTGTGCGGCAATATACTCGCTGGATAACCCCGCTAAACGAGGCCCTACAACACCGAGCCCTTCACCATTTACGCCGTGACAGCTTAGACAAACTTGAGCTGCTGCTGGCACTGTTTGCAATAACTCCTTTGGTGATTCGTCAGGAATATTAGCCATCACACTAAAACTCATAACACTGCATAAAAAGATACTGCTCAACACGGCAGAATTTACACTCGTCAAACAGTCATCTTTTAAACGATTTTTTGTATCCATTTATCAGCCTCTTATTGAAGTCCATCTCCGACTTAATACCACTATAAACAAAAATGGCACACTTAAATAGAATGTTTTTCGTACAAATTAATTGAATGCTAATTAATAGACTAACCCTAATATTTAGCTAGAAAAAAAGGCTTGTCCCATTTAGGAATAAGCCTTTAATAAGTAATGTAAAACTAAACTACAGCACGATTTACTCTTGCAGTAGGTCCTTACAGATCTGAACTAAGTCAGACTGCACTGCTGCCGCAGTGACCTCTCTACCCGCGCCTGGACCTCGAATAATCAATGGGTTGCCTTGATAAAATGCACTGCGAATAACAAACACATTGTCGCCTGGGGTTAAGTTGGCATAAGGATGATTTGAATCAACCCATTGAATGCCCACTTCAGCGTGCATCTTGCCATCGACTTTATCGAGTGATGCCACATAGCGAAGTACTTTGTTTTGCTCTGATGCCGCTGTAAATTGTTGCAACATGCTTTGGTCTAACTCACCGATGCGTGCTAAGAAATCATCCAAAGATAAATCCGCTAGCGTTTCTGGCACTAAAGAGTTTAGAACAATATCTTCAAGTTCAATTTCAAAACCAATTTCACGTGCCAGAATTAACAACTTGCGCTGCATATCTCGACCTGAAAGATCATCGCGAGGATCGGGCTCTGTTATCCCTAATCCACGTGCTTCAATCACTAATTCAGAAAATGATTTTTGCCCATCATAGTGTTCAAACAGCCAACATAATGTACCCGAGAATATACCGCCAACCGCTTCAATCGCGTCACCACTATTACGCAAGTCATTTAATGCATGTTGAATCGGTAATCCTGCGCCACAACTGGCGTTATAACGCCAAAATAAGCGGCGATTACTGAGCTGTTGTTTCAGTTCACGGTAAAACGGCAATGGTCCAGAACCAGCAAGTTTATTGGCACTCACCATATGAATGCCGCGTGCAAATAACTCTGGGTATTGCAGTGTTAAACTCGCGCTAGCACTGATATCTAATGCAACTAATTCATCGCAATCAAGCTGTTCTAACTGTTCAAATAAACTTGGGTAATCCCACTTTTTAGCAGTGGTATCAAAGTCATCTTGCCAGTTATTGATATCAATACCTTGAGGACAAATTAATGCCTCTTTCGAGCTCAACAAACCAACTAGTTGCACTGTCGCTTCTAGTTCACGGTTTAATGATGCTGATGAGCGTTGAAATAGATCGATCCATGCTTCACCAATATTACCGACACCTAACAGTAAAACACCAATTCGCATGCGCGGGCCTGCGCAGCGACGGTGGACCTTTTGGGTCAATAAATTCACTTGTGATTTAGGCACTAAAGTGACAAGACTTAATCCATCTTGATATAAAGGTTTAGCATCACGACTTAATAAACGCGCAAAACTACGACGGTAATGTTCGGCATCGGCGCTTACTAGAGCAACTAAGCCTAAATCGTTATTCACACAAATATCAGTGATCGCCAGCGTTTCGGCATGTAACTCAATTAAACTATGTACTTGCTTTTGATTCTCAAGCGTAAAAGCTAACTCGACCTTATGATGCGCCGATGTCCAGTAGGCTAGAGGAGCAATCCCCTCCTGGGCGAGTAAATCAATTAGGTCTTGTGTTGGTGACTGCTGCTTAATCCGAAACAGCACCACTTCGTTTAGATTAGTCACCACTGGCGCACTGGCCGATGAGCTTTGTGGCGCGATTAAGGTAAAGTCGGTATGTGATGCATAGCTTGAGCGCACTGCTAAACTAACATTAGTGTCAAACAGTGGCTGTAGTGTGCGACTGTGAAGCACTGGGGAGCCTAAATGCGCAAGGCGGTCAGCTTCAGCAAGCGACATGCTATTAAGTAACTTTGCATCACTGATTTTATTAGGGTCGGCATTAAACACCCCTTCTACATCAGTCCAAATTGTCACGCGTTCAATGTCCGCTAAGCTGGCAATTAACGTCGCACTGTAGTCAGAGCCATTACGGCCCAGTAATAGGGTTTCGTTATGTTGATTCGCGCAAATAAACCCTGTGATCACTAGACGCTCATCAGGGTGTGCTTCAAGAAGTTTTTGCACTCTTTGACGTGACTCTTCAATGCGAATATTTGGCACTACGCCTTCATCTGCCACAAGAATAGAACACGCATCAACATTAATTGCCGCCACGCCAGATTCACGTAACAAAGCAGCCATGAGTCTAGCTGACCAACGTTCACCAAAACTCAGGACATGATTAAGTTGGAACTCATTTCGCTGCTCAAGGGATAGTAAGCTGATAAGTTGAGACTTATCAGTAGATAATCGTTCACGTAAATCACGAGCTTGTTCATTTGAAAGAAGTTGTTCAATGAGGTTTTGTTGATAACTCACAAGTACTTGCAGCTCTTCTTGCCACAATTCACCTGTTTCACGAAGCGATAATAACTTATACAAAAAGTTAGTACTCTTACCCGCAGCAGACACAACGACTAAATCATCACAGTTTCCATGAGTAAGCAAAATATGGGCGACGCGGCGATAGCAATCAGCATCCGCTAAACTTGAACCACCAAACTTATGTAAATGACTGCGGGTCATTTGTAACTCCTTAAACCACTTTTTGCGCTGCCATATGTACTGAATATGGCAACAATAAAATCTTACTGACTTAACTTATGACAATCTAATTTATTAGCTTAAAGCTCAGCAACTGCAGCTAAACCAGCTTGGATATCAGTAATCAAATCTTCAGCATCTTCAATACCGACTGATAATCTCAGCAATGTATCTTTAATACCAGCCTCATATCGGGCTTCTGGCACCATTGCTCTGTGTGTCATTGTCGCAGGTACGGCAACTAAGCTTTCCACTCCGCCTAAGCTTTCAGCAACACTGAATATTGATAAGGCTTCTAAGAAAGCAACAACTTCAGCTTCGCCACCTTTAAGTTCAAAACTTAACATAGCGCCAAAGCCTTTTTGCTGTTTAGCGGCAATATCGTGACCTGGGTGGTCTTTTAACCCTGGGTAATATACTTTTTCGACAACATCACTGGCTTGAAGGACTTCAATCACTCGTTGTGCATTGATTTGATGCTCACGAATACGTACAGCCAATGTACGAATGCCGCGCAAAGTTAGGTAGCTATCAAAGGCTGAACCTGTCAGACCTAAAGTGTTTGACCACCAATGTAATAGCTCACCAAGTTCAGCATCTTTAGCCACGACAGCGCCGCCAACCACATCACTATGACCATTGATGTATTTAGTGGTCGAGTGCATCACAATATCAGCGCCCAGCTCTAGCGGTTGTTGCAAGATAGGCGAAAGAAAGGTGTTATCAACAACAACTAAAGCATCCACTTTATGGCTCGCAGCCACAATCGCTTTGATATCAACAACACGTAATAACGGATTAGACGGAGTTTCTAACCAAACCATTTTAGGCTTTTGCGCAATCGCATCTGCCAGTGCTTTATCATCAGTTTGATCAACTACGATTAATTTAAATTGACCTTTGTTGGCAAGATTAGTGAACAGTCGATAACTGCCGCCATAACAATCATGTGGTACAACTAATAAATCTTCAGGACCAAGCAAGCTAGTCACTAAAGTAATCGCTGCCATACCGGTACATGTCACAACACCTGTAGCACCATTTTCAAGTTTGGCTATTGCCTCACCTAAAACGCAACGGGTTGGGTTACCAGAGCGGCTGTAGTCGAATTCTCTTGGGTTTGTGTGTCCATCAAACGAGTAGTTAGTCGAAAGATAAATCGGCGGGACTACTGCGCCATATTGAGTATCGGATTCGATACCTTGGCGAACGGCAAGTGTAGCAGCGCGATGTTTGGTCATAATAATCTCCTGAAGATTGACACACTCATGAATAATACACCATAGAGATGTCTAGATGGCTAAATGTACCTAAGCTAAATCAGATCGTCAACACAAATTAGACGTTTAGACGTCTAAACATAAAGAAATCTATTTGCATTCGTTATAGAATAACAGCAATAATTTGACTGTAATAAATAAGCAGTTAAAATCTGCCACGAATCTATCGTATAAAGGTGAGTTAATGACTGAATGGAATGGCGACTATATCAGCCCATATGCCGAACATGGCAAAAAAAATGAACAAGTTAAAAAAATCACGGTATCGATTCCTTTAAAAGTACTAAAAGTGCTAACCGATGAACGTACTCGCCGTCAGGTAAATAACTTGCGTCATGCAACCAACAGTGAACTTTTGTGTGAAGCCTTTTTACATGCGTACACTGGCCAGCCTCTACCAAATGATGATGACTTATCTAAAGAAGGCCCTGATAGCATCCCAAGTGAAGCAAAAGCACTAATGGATCAAATGGGTATTGAGTGGGAAGACTTAGACGACTAAGTCTATTGTCAGTATGCTTTCAAGCTGACTGGCAAGTGTGATAATAAATCAATTTTGTGCTTACATTACGGTGTAAGCCTTCATTGATAAGCTCCCCCTCCTCTTCGCAATATGACAATACTTGAGTCAAATTTGCACTCAAAGAGAACACTATGGCATTTATCGATCCGCAAACCTTGATGCTGGCATCGGCTATTATATTTCTCGGTGCACTCACTCAAGGGCTTATTGGTTTTGGCTTAGCTGTTGTTGCTAGCCCATTGCTATATATTATTGATCCCCAACTTGTACCTGCCCCTGTTATTGCTTGCGGTTTTTCAATCGCTTTACTTACTTTATTACGTGAGCGCACATCCCTGCAATTCAACGGACTTCAATATGCACTCATTGGCCGTGTACCTGGCGGCTTTCTTGGCGCAGCATTACTGGTCTTTGCGCCGCAATCCATATTAGGTCTGGCTATTGCCTTTATTGTTGCCAGTGCTGTCATTCTAAGTTTTTATAAAATCACCGCACCAGTCAATCGCTTCACGCTATTTATCGCTGGGATTCTTTCTGGGGTTTTCGGTAATATTGCCGCTATTGGTGGCCCGCCTTTGGCTATTTTATTAGCCGGAAAAGATGCACCGCAATTTCGCGCGGCATTATCGATTTTCTTTGTATTCAGCTCTATGATTGCAATGATCATTTTATTCATCGTTGGCTTAGTTGAAATGAAGCATGTTTGGTTGTCTTTAATGCTCTTACCATCAGTATTTTTAGGCAGTTTTGTCGCGGGCAAACTCAGCAACAAAGTAGATAAACAAAAAACGCGCACAGCCACATTGGTATTGTGCGGCTTAAGTGCCTTAGTGTTGACGATAAAGTCATTAATTGAATTGTCGGCAGGATAAAAGTGGCTAAGAGGTAACTCACTAGACATGCACTAGGTATGCACTAGAAATAGGATAGATTGCTTCGAAGCGAGTCTACACCAAGCCAGCCTAAAAGTGATAAGAGGTTTGTAGTACTGCCCCAATGGCGTCATCTTCACCATAGCTACCACTCATATCAAGCTTGAATGCTTGACCAATGGCAAAGCCAGTACCAAATGAGTAGATATCGACACTGTTATCTTTCAAATCATGACGGTAGCCCATACGAAGCGACAACCAGTCTGTTGCTTTAAACTCCCCTCCCATGCGCCAATACTGAACGGCATCAAACTCTTTAAATCGGCTCTGTTCAACGAGGTCAATATCTGTGGTTAAGGTTATCGATGTCCAATCATATGCAGCGCCAGCAGTAATTAATGGCTCCACTTGATAATGAAATTCACGGCCTTGCGCTTCCACCGTTTTGATAGTTTTACTGAATAAATTACGTGCTGATAAACCGATAGTAAGGGCATCTAATGGCTCAAAAGCGACCCCGATATCAAGGTTAAATACGTTCTCATTATTGCGGTACTTATCATCATCAAAATCATCGGCATCGAAATTATTGGCGTTTACTGAATAATGATAAGTATCGATACGTTGAAACTTAGGTGAAATCCCCACTCTTACTGGCATGTTCACAATCGATAACGGAAAACTTAACGCCACACCAAAATCTGTCACCCCACCAGCAAGTACAACACCTTGAGAATCTAAATCAGTAATATCAGCTGGAGGGTTGAGAGGATCTAATGTATTTAAGGTATCGATATCCGACTGTGCTATATCAGCAATACCAACAGCATCGAGATAACTCTTATAAAACACGGCCATTGGCATACGTTCATTAGGAATAACAATCGCAGCGCCGATCCCAGCTGATAACTCGGCCCGATTGCCTTTTAATGATTCCAAGTCAATAACTAAGTCATCTCGATAACCTTCAACATCACTGCTATCACCCGAATTAATTGCCGCCTCCAGTCCATCATAAGAGTCCTGCAAAGAGTCGAATTTATCAATCATGTTATCGCTATCGGCGCCTTCAGCCCCCACAACAGGAAGCAGTAAAGAGAACTGTTGTGCTTTTTTTATCTCAGCAGCACTATAACTTGAATGGGGAGTGAGAATGGAAAGTAAAGCAGGATTAATAAAGCTTGCGCCAATACGATTTGATGCAGCTACACCAGTGCCGCCCATACTGTCACTTCGCGCTTCAAAATAAAGCCCGCTGGCTTGCACATTGCTGGCAAACACAAGTAAACAGAAAGCTAGCGCTAGTCTTTTTTGCATCCATCATTCCCAATTCTTATTGTTTAATAAACATAGTAGAAATCGGCAGATAAATGTTTAAACAATCAAAAATAATGCAAAAATGTTAATCTATTTTGGCATGCTATTCTTAAGTTTTTTCTATAAATCAGGTAGATAACTTTTAAAGTTATCTAAGGTGAATTGAATAAATTTTTTCAATCGCTCAGGTTGAAATTTGTCTTTATGATAGAGCACATAAAACGGTGTATCGGGAATATGCCAATCTTGAAATACTTCGACTAATTGGTGCTGACTTATTTCTTCAGCGCAATACAAATAAGGTAGCCTCACTATGCCATTGCCAGCTAATGCACTGAGTTTCATTGCTCTACCATTTTTACACCTGAAACTTCCTTTTATCGCCACTTCTACACTTTCGTGAGTATTGGTTTTATGGGCGAAACGCCAATGGTTTATTGATCCCACAATACAAGTATGTCGATTAAGCAAGGTAGGATGCGCAGGTATCGCATGCTGAGCTAAATAATTTGGAGATGCTAATGTGCAGTTTTTAATATCCATTAACTTACGTGCAATAAGCCCAGAATCTGCCAACTCCCCCATTCTAAACACCACGTCAAAATGATCTTCAATCAGATCGACTCGCTGACTGCTGAAATCTAAATCTATGGTGATATCAGGATATAATTGAATAAAGTCATTCACTAATGCAACAACGATTTCTTCGCCTAAAAAGCCCCCAACACAGTTAATATAAATATTCCCCTTGAGACGTTCAGCACTATCCACCGTCATACTGACAGCTTGCTCTATTTGATGTAACGCTTGCTGACATTGCAGTAAAAAACTCTCACCTTGGTCAGTTAAACGTTGAGTGCGTGTCGTTCTGACAATTAAGGTCACCCCTAAAAACGTCTCCAAACTAAGTAATTGCTTAGATATATGGGATCGAGAACAGCCCAAGGCTTCAGCAGCTTGAGTAAAGTTACCCAACTCAGCAATAACAACAAACGCGCGGATATCGACTAAATTTATATCACTATTCAACTCACCCTCCATTAGAGATCATATGTAAACAATTATGTTCTTTATTGATTATATATCACCAATAAGTCTTTCTCTATAATTCTCACAACTTACAAACAGAGGTCAAAATCATGAAACAACTTATCGTAATTACTGGTGCATCTTCAGGTATTGGCGCAGCGATGGCTAAAGCATTTAGCGCTAAAGGCCACCCACTTTTATTACTTGCTCGTCGTGTAGAAAAAATGGAAGCGCTTAAACTTGAAAATAGCTTAAGCATCAGTGTCGATGTGACCGATGCGACAGCAATGAAGGCTGCTATTGCTAGTGCAGAAGCACAATATGGCCCTGTAGGTTGCTTGATTAATAACGCTGGCGTGATGTTATTAGGTCAAGCAGATGTGCAAAATCCAGCAGAGTGGAGCCAAATGCTCAACGTTAACGTGATGGGTGTTTTAAATGGTATCCACTGCGTTCTTGCAGATATGAAGGCACGCAAAACAGGCACTATCATTAACGTTAGCTCAGTTGCGGGTCGTAAAACTTTCCCTAATCACGCAGCTTATTGTGCGACTAAATTCGCTGTTCATGCCCTCACTGAAAACATCCGTGAAGAAGTGGCAATGGACGATGTGCGTATGGTGACGATTGCACCAGGCGCAGTTGAAACTGAATTGCTTAGCCATACCACTAGCCAAGACATTAAAGATGGCTACGCAGACTGGAAAGAAGTGATGGGCGGTGTATTAGCTGCTGAACATATTGCAGAAACAGCCGTCTTTGCTTATGAAATGCCACAAAATGTTTGTGTGCGAGAAATTGTGTTAGCACCAACTCGTCAACAGCCATAATAGGCAATTAGCTCATGTACGTTATTTAGATTTAGGCGACACTTCATCATCGCACTCAATATGCACTGTATTTACTGCAGTGCATATTAAACACACCCTAACAATTTACCCCTATGCAACCTTCATCTATCACTTTAGATATAGTCAAATATCAAAATTGTGATCTCAATCTTGTTTCAAAATCACTAAAAAACCACCTTACATAATAGCTACTAGTTAGAAATAATATTAATTACCATAAAAATCAGCAACTAAAGAAAAACCTCACACATTCATTAGATTTTTTTCAATTATATTTTATTCAATTAGATTTTTATAATTTACTTGATCCTCCTCAACAATATCCTTTATCACAAGTGTTAAATTAAGTAACAAGAAACACCTATTTAGACAAAAACCATTAACAATAAAAATTATTTAAAGTAAGGGACTGATGATGAAAACCATGAATAAGATATTTATATGCGTATCTCTCGCACTCTGTTTAGGAGCTCAGGTTCAAGCTGCTGATGGCGGTAATCCTAAAAAAGGTAAACACCTGTATAAAAAAGAATGCAAAGCCTGTCATAGCATGGGAGATGAAGGCGGTGAAATTACCCCAATGAGTAAAACCATGAGCCAGTGGGATAGATTTTTTAGACGTAATAAGCACAAAGCGAAAGCTGAAGTCTTTGAAGCTTTAAGTGAACAAGACTTATTAGATATTCAGCAATTCTTATATGACCATGCAGCCGATTCAGATCAACCACAAACTTGCGGTTAACTAACCTGGCTCGACTGTAAAACACATTTAAACCACCTAATTAATAAAAATATGGGGAATTCCTCAGGGATTAATGCTACCAAAATTCAGCAATCCCCCTAGGATTCCCAACATCAATCGAAGGCAGAAATATAAATTAACCTGCTGATTCGAAAGGAGAGATGTTATGCGTACTCTTATTTCACTGCTTGTTGCAAACGCGTTGATATTATCAGCGAGTGTTTATGCAAACGATGCTGATATTCAACGAGATAGTCTGAGTAAAACTGATGCTCAAAAAATGGCAGACCTTAAACAACAGTTAGCCGACATTAATGATGAAATTGATGACATTAATGATCGAGTTGATAAAAATGAGCGTCATACTGCACTTGATAGAATAGAAATCACTGGCGACTTTAGAACCAAAGTCCATTCACTTCATTATCAGGATGTCACTTGGAATCCTGCCATTAATGTCGATTTTAATGATTTTGGCGCTAAAGCGATGGGCGGCGAATTTGGTATGCCTGACGATGCAAGTTCACCACTAGCCCAAATGATGGCCGCTAACCCTAATCTAGCATCTGCATTTCAAAGCGGTCAGTTACAAGGGGTAATGCCTTATGTATTAGCCCCTAAAACTGCTCAAGATATTGATAATGACCTTTACTACACCACACGTTTAAGACTCAACCTCAAAGCAAAAGTGTGGGATAACGTCAGCTTTGCAGGCCGCCTGAGTATGTTTAAAAACTGGGGCGATTCAACTGGCGTGCAAGTATTTGATTCTTGGCGTTCATTTACCATGGATGGCACCAATAGCGGTAATCCAAGTGGCGACTGGTTACGAGTCGAACGCGCTTATTTTGACTGGAAAAACATTAACGGTTCACCACTTTATTTATCTATTGGACGTCGCCCATCAACTTACGGCCCACCAACCCAATATCGTGAAAATGAAAAACGTGGCGGCACTCCTTCTGGCCATTTAGTTAACTTTAACTTTGATGGCGCAACTATGGGTTATCACCTCAGTGATATTACTGGTGTCGAAGGCCAAGTTGTTCGCTTCTGTTACGGACAAGGCTTTGAATCACAGTGGGGTAACGGCGAAATGTTTGGTGATATCGTCACCAAAGATACTCACCTTGGCGGCTTTAATATCGACGCGATAAACGATGGTAAAAACTTCCTTCAATTTACCTTATTCGGCGCTAAAGATGTCAATGATGGCTTTAAAGGCACCATGGCTTTTCCAACTCAGCTTGCAGGTATATTTGCACCAACTATGTATCAAGACATGCAAAAGTTTGAAAACTTCAACTTTGTCACTCGCGTTCAGCCAAGTGATGTGATTGGCGATATGTTCTTAGGTGGTATTGGTTTTGCCCGCGAAGAAGATAACGACGTTAAATGGTTCTTATCAGGAGGCTGGACCCGAGCTGATGGTAATGGCAACGCAGGTATGTTTGGCGGCATGCTATCTGATGCTGTTTTTGAAGCGCAGCTTAACGCTGATGCCAGTGAAATTATCATGTTGCCTTCAGCTGCTGAAGACAGTGGCGCTAAAGATGGTTACGGAATTTATGTGGGCGTTCAAATCCCAGCGCCTTACGGAAAAGTCGGCCTCGAATATAACTATGGCTCTGAATACTGGACACCTTTCACCCAAGCTCAGGATGACCCGATTGGCAGCAAACTCGCTACTAGAGGCCATGTCGCTGAAGCCTATTATATGTTTGATATTAATCCAAAAATGTTCATTAAACTCGCAGGACTTTATTACGACTTTGAATACACAGGCAGTGGAACACCGGTTGGTAAACCACAAAAAGTCGATGATGTTGTCGCAGGTACTGCTTATTCAATGCTCCCTGTAGTTGATACCGCTTATGACATCAATGCATCGCTTACTGTTAATTTCTAACCTTAATTACTTCCCTCGGTTTTTACCGAGGGCAGGAGTCTTATTATGAAAATACTCATCGCCAGCTTAATGACCGGTGGATTATGTTGCTTTAGTTTATTTGCCAACGCGGCGAATCCACACAAAGAGTTTATTGAAGGCCCTTTTACTCAAGGCAGTGAGGTCACTACTCAGTGTATTGAATGTCATGAAGATCACGCTAAAGATGTCATGAAATCATCTCATTGGACATGGGAGCTTGAACAAGAGTTACCTGAGCGCACCGTGACCCGCGGAAAGAAAAACGCTATTAACAATTTTTGTATCGCAGTATCAGGTAACGAGCCACGATGCACCAGCTGCCATGCTGGTTATGGTTGGAAGGACGACAGTTTTGACTTTACTGATATGACCAAAGTCGACTGTTTAATTTGTCATGACACTACAGGCACTTACGTAAAAGATCCCGCTGGAGCAGGAGAAGTTCTCGCTAAGGTAAATCTAGAACGAGTGGCACAAAATGTAGGGGCGCCAGTGCGAGATAATTGCGGCAGTTGCCATTTCTATGGTGGCGGTGGTGATGGTGTAAAACACGGCGATTTAGACTCTTCAATGTCTTATCCAGACAAAGTCACTGACGTACATATGGACACCGACGGTAATGATTTCCAATGCCAAACTTGCCATACAACCGAAAGTCACCAGATAGCAGGCAATGCCATGGGCGTTTCACCTGGTGGTATGAGTGATATTGGCTGTGAAAACTGCCATGAAGCTGCACCACATACCAATAAACGTCTTAATACACACAGCAGCAGTATTGCCTGTCAAACCTGCCATATTCCTGAGTTTTCTAAAAATGAACCCACCAAAATGAGCTGGGATTGGTCAACCGCAGGACAAGACATTGAGCAAACTAAAGATCAATATGGCAAACATACTTACATGAAAAAGAAAGGCAGTTTTGTGTGGGCAAAAAATGTGAAACCTCAATATGCTTGGTATAACGGCAAAGCCGATGCTTATATGGCTGGTGATAAGATGGATCCTAACGCCATCACCAAGCTGACTTATCCTTTAGGTGATATTAATGATGCAGCGGCAAAGATATATCCATTTAAGGTTCATACTGGTAAGCAAATTTACGACAGTAAACAAAACATCTTCATTACCGCTAAAGTCTTTGGTAAAGGTGGTTACTGGAAAACATTTGACTGGGATAAAGCCGCTAAACTGGGTATGGAAGCTAATCAAGCAATGCTAGATAAAGGCATTAAATACAGTGGTGAATATGGCTTTGCAGAAACAGAAATGTGGTGGCGCATCAATCATATGGTGGCGCCAACCGAGCAAGCTTTAAACTGTAATGATTGCCACAATAAAGGCACAAGAATGGATTGGAAAGCTTTAGGTTATGAGGGCGACCCAATGAAGAATAAAGCAATGAAAAAACATGTGACAACCCAAGAATAATCAATAGTGTTACTTCATAAAAACTGCCCTATTAAAACGGGCAGTTTTTATGCTCATCGTCAAAGTTCCACGTAAGTTTAAAACCCTCGTTAGCTTCTCTAGTAATAAATACCCTTGCTAATAAAAATTCTTCTTTTTACTTCATTAAAATAATGCTAGCCCACTCAACCTTGCACATTGCAGTTACATGTCATCTGAATAGAAAATAAACTGTTGAAAATATAAGCGTTCATCCTTAAGTTAACCATGAACATACTAAAAAATAGTCTACGCTTTAATCTGAGCTTTTTATTATGTCATTGACTAGCCATGTTAACTAATAGGATGACTGTAGCATGCGAGAGAACTTTCGATTATTTTCAAGAAATAAAGCATTTCCAGAGTTACTGTTGTCTTCGACTTTTATCAATTTATTGTCGTTAGCGCTTCCTTTCACCATGCTACAGATTTATGACCGAATTTTGCCAAATCAAGGTTATGGCACCGCCACTATCTTAGTGTCTGGGGTTGCTATCGCCATATTGCTTGAACTGGTTTTAAGGTATGGCCGAAGTTGGCTGTTAGCCGCTTCTGCTGCAAATTTTGAATTAGAAACCACCACGGATGTGGTCAGCAAGTTAATGAAAGCTGACTACAATCATGTTGAGGCCATGGGTACAGGCCGAATAGCAAATGGGCTTGCTAGTATCGCCAGTATGCGAGAACTCTATTCAGGCCAAGCCATTGTCGCATTGATGGATTTTCCTTTTGTACTGATTTTTTTAGCATTAGTTGCCTATATTGGCGGCCCGTTAGTCTTCATACCGATTGCTGTCTGGCTTGTTGTTGGTGCACTGGTTTTCTATATTGGAAAAAAGTTAGCAACTGCGACTCACGCGTTAGCTTTATCTGATGCAGAACGAACTAGAATGTTGATTTTAGTCCTTTCAGGCTTAACGACTGCTAAAGCACTATCTTTAGAAGATCGTTTATCTGGCATTTATAACAACATCAATCACCAACGGCTTGAGAGTCAACAGCAAGTCGATTGGCTTTCGGCCAAGCTTCAAGAAGTCATTCAAGGTGCTGCACAAGGGACCACGCTGATATTAGTGATGTTAGGTTGTCTTGAAGTGCTCAACGGCTCATTGACAACTGGTGGATTAGCCGCCTGCTCTATATTAGCGGGTCGAGCGGTTGCGCCTTTAAGTGCGATTATTAGCTTACGGTCACGCTTGGTGAGTGCACAAACGGCAATGTCCCATGTTAATGACTTAACCCAACTTCCGGAGGAGTCTTTTCAAGGAACTAAAATCTATCAACAAAAATTGCCTTTAGGTCCTATTCACTTCGACAATATCAACAGTAAAAACCTTGGCACAGCTATCACTCATTTCAGCCATCACATTCAAGCGAATAGTTTGGTCACGTTGCAATCAAATCCATTAAGTCATGCAAGCCATCTGTTAAGTATTATCGCAGGATTTCAACAAGTATCAGCTGGTCAAGTGACGATTGATAATATTGCCATCCACCAACATGATTCTAAAGAGTTCAGACAGTCAATCACTTATGTAGCACCTTGGCCAACACTGTTTGCTGGCAGTTTATTAGAAAACATGACGATGTTTCGAGCCGAATTTGAACCTCAAGCTATGGCTATTGCAGACAGTTTAGGGCTCACAAGTAAAATAGCTGAACTACCCAATGGTTATCAAACAATGGTCGGTGATAGTGACAGCCAAATGTTGAATAAGGGCGCAATTAAGCTGATTGCGATTGTGCGAGCAATTGTGCAAAAACCTTCAATTTTATTACTAGATGAACCAATGATATCGCTTGATGCTGATGCACAAGGCCGTTTACTCGCCTTACTGCAACAATTAAAACAGCAAATGACAATAGTTGTTGCCTCTCATTTTACCGAGCTTGCAAGTTTAAGTGATGAATGTATTGAAATAAATGGCGTTGCGCACCGCGAGATGGACAAATCTACAATAACGAAAGCGGCACAGGAGGTAAGCTCATGAGCACGACTGAATTGGAGCTAAAACCACTTGTAGTTGACTTGTTCCAGCAACTTGGACTGTATACACAAGCCAGTAATATTGCTAACGATCATAATAACACTGATCTGAATACACTCGGGTTATCACGGTTATTGAAAAAGCATCAAATAGGCTTTTCAGTGACAAATAATACGGCAAAAAATCTGCATTTATCGATACACCCTTTCCTTGTTATTCCGCAAAATGAACCAGGGTTTATTGTCAGAAGGCAGGGCCATGTTTTTGAAGCATTAACAGGAAACCAATGGCAATCAATCGACTTAACTCAACTCAATGATACGGCTTATATTTTCTTAATCGAGTCGTTACCAACCACCAGAAAAAATGTTAATGCATTTGCCGCTCACATGAGTAAAAGAACCAAATGGTACAGACCGGTTTTTTGGCTAAGTTTACTCTCAAGTATCACCGGACTTGCAGTGCCATTTTTTACCATGGCTGTATACGATCGCGTCATAGGAGGCCAAAGCCCTGCTATTTTGCCTAGCATTGCACTGGGTGGTTTATTAGCGGTCGGAATATTGATTAGCACTCGACTTGCTCGCGCACAAATCTTATCAACAACCAGTAATCGTTTTGCTAGAGATCTGTCTGAAATCACTTTTTATCGCTTATTACATATGCCTTTAATGGTGTTATCTAGGGTAGGAATTTCAAATCATATCGCTCGAATGCGCAATGCGGAAAAAGTTCGCATGTTATTATCTGGCCCTGGCGGTGGGGGGCTGGTTGATTTGCCTTTTACCCTCATAGCCTTGTTCGCCATCATGTTTTTAAGCGGTTGGTTAGTCCTCGTGCCAATTGGTATGTTGATGCTTTATTACCTCGTGATGCAAGTACTCAATAAATATGTCCAAGCTGCTTCACCCACAATCAGCGGTGAGTATCAAAATGCGATGAGTGAGTTATCAAAAAACTTACTTCAATTAAAAGCTGCTGGTGATACCGAAGCTTGGCAAACCAAGTTTATTCGTCAAAGCCGTGAAAACAGTCGCCAAAATTTTCTCTATGCAAAGCGTAATGGTCTTAACGCTGCTGTTGCACATTCCCTCAGTTTATTTACTGCACTCATTACTGTTTTTACCGGTATCTTTTTAGTCTTAGATCAAACGATATCGCCAGGAGCACTCATTGCTTGTGTGATGATGATATGGCGAATTACAGGCCCAGCTCAGTTAGCTTTCTCATCGAAACAAAAATTCACCATGATGGATATTGCGGTCAAACAATTTGATCGTTTCATGCAAGCTAGCACCGAACAATCAGAATTAAGGCTAGACACGCCAGATAATACCAAAGCGCCATCATTAGCTTTCCAACACCTTACATTACGCTACAAAGCTGAGGGAGAGGCTGCATTGTCTGGCGTGACATTTGATGTAGAACCTGGCGAATTAGTGGCAATTATCGGTCCAAATGCTTGTGGTAAATCGACACTTTTACTGAGCGCATTAGGCGTATTAGAAGCTCAAGCTGGCTTTGTCACATTGAATGGTAAAAACCTTAAGCAGTATGACACTGAAATCTTTCGTCATTGGGCTGCATATAGTCCATCGCAGCCGGATATTTTCCCCGGTACATTAGCTGAAAATATCAGAATAGCAAAACCCAAAGCCAGCGATAAAGAAATTATTGATGCACTGATAAAAGCGGGAGGTGAGAGCTTCTTTAACAGCATTAATAATGACCTTAGCGTCGACTTACTAGGTGAGAATAATGCCATGCTATCAGCAATAGAGGGCAGCTATATCAACTTAGCACGTGCCATAATAAAGCAATCACCATTAATGTTATTAGATGAACCACTGCCCCACCGAAACCCACTTTCAAAAGCAACGTTGATAGAGACATTATTAAACCTTAAAGGTAAATCCACCGTACTGTTTACGAGTCACGATCAAGAGTTAATCCAACACGCTGACAAGGTCATTGTTCTAGATAAAGGTGCTGTGGTTTATGCAGGCCCAATACCAGACAAGGCTACTGAAGCATCAAACAAACCAGATACAACTGAATCCCCTTCGACCGTCGCCATGCAGGAGTCTCCAACCAATGGATAATCGTCAACTAGCTAACCGAGTATGGCCAGAACACGAATTTGCTGAAGCAATAGAAGCGCCCGCAGAGCGTAAAATCATTCGTAATATTATTTTAATTATTACAGGTTCAATATTAATCATGCTGATATGGTCAATTTTTACCAGCGTGGAAGAAATTTCTAAATCGAAAGGTCAAGTGGTGCCTCTGGGCCACCGCCAAGTTATTCAAAGTCGTTCAGGAGGAACGATTGCATCCGTTGTTGTTGAGGAAGGTGACGTTGTTAAAAAGGGAGATATTCTAGCGAGTTTTGTGTCTATCGATAGTCTATCCGCTGAAGAAGAACTCACCAGCAAACGGGCTAACCTCATTATGAGAATAGAACGCTACGATGCCTTTACCGAACAAAGAGAAGCTAACTTTAGCGAATTTGCAGTTGAGTACCCTCAACTCCTCAGGCTGCATAAATCATCATTGCAACGTATGAATGAAGAACGCTTTGCAATGGAGCAACTGTCTGAATCTGATATTGATAAAACTCAAGCGGAACTTGAAGGTCTAAAAGCTGAGATACCTCCGTTAAGCGATCAGATACAAACCGCAGAACAAACCCTAAATATGATGTTATCTGTCACAGCAGAGCAAGCGGTATCTAAACTTCGCATTTTAGAGTCGCAACAGAAACTGGATTCTTATATCCGTGAACTGAAATCGATGGAAAGTAAGCAACAGGTTCTATCAAAAAACTTAGTTAATTTAGAACGACAACTTAAGCAAAAACAAGCCTCGTTATTTAAAGAGGTTGGTGAAAAGCGTACCGACACTCAAGCTGAATTGTTAGGTGTTATTGCTAGGCTTAAATCTTCTGATTCTTTGGTGTCTCAAAACACAGTAACAGCGCCTGTTGACGGAATTATTCAATCCATCCCGACTAGTTCTACTGGCAGTGTAATTCAACCAGGTGGGACTGTCGCCGTCATTGTTCCAATGACTAAGACAGGCCTAATGGAAATTAAACTCTCACCTCGTGACATTGGCTTTGTTCATGTTGGTCAAAACGCTCGAATAAAAATTGATGCCTTTGATTACAGCCGCTATGGCGCGTTAGATGGCATTGTAAAACGTATTTCACCAAGCACAGATAAAGATGAAAAAGGCGGCGTATTTTATAAAGTGCAGCTTGCCATTGATAAGCCCTACTTTTTGGATAATCCCGATAGTTTTGCATTAATTCCAGGAATGACTGGCGAAGCAGATATTGTGACAGGTGAAAAAAGTGTCTTCCAGTACTTATGGAAACCAGTGTTCACCAACATTAACGAAGCATTTGGCGAAAGGTAGGAGTCCAACATGACAAAGGATAATAAGGGTCATCAATCTTCGGGCTCCGACCAAATACATTCTGATAATGAAATTCAAAAAGAGAATGATAAAACCGTTGACGTGAATGCTGCAGAGCAGAAAAAACGGGATAACAAAGCGAAACAAGCAGTAAAAAAAATTGATACGCAAGCGCAGAAACTTAAAGCCAAAGAACTGAGAGATACGGCACCGGTTAAAGGAGCTTTGAATCAAGATTTAGTGGCAGACAAAACGTCGCATAGTTTATCCGCCCATCAAACTCAACCTTCAACAAGCGAAAAGGTAGCCTCAAAAGCTGATAATACTACTCTCACAGCACCAAGTGAACGCATTAGCAATGTTGAGCAACAGGTCAAATTAAATGCAGTATCTGAAACAGCTGAAAATATTCCTGACTCAACGGCGAAAACCCAACAAGCGCTAGTTAAAGAGACCGGTTCAACTGAAACAACAGGCATAGACCACTCAGGTCAGTTTCGAGGTGGACATACCGCGATACAGGATATAAGTCAGTTTAAAACTGCGAAAATTTCACTTGCTGAACATTCGGAAAATCAGCATTTTAGCATCGACTTAAGCAGTCAACGTATTCACAACCCAGCCTTTGTCCCTCCCCAAGAGCCAAAACCACTCACTCCAGATGAATTAACTGGCACTGGCACTGGCAC
>NZ_JBFRJJ010000068.1:0-5425 GCF_041468785.1 Shewanella sp. 10N.286.52.E4 | reverse complement strand
CGCTCTACTCACCTTGATGTAGATTGGGTATACAGGCGCTTAGTGCCTAATGCACTACAACGCGTTTTTGCTGTCATTTGGAAAGTGGATGGCGATATTCGTCAATCAGTACGAGGCAAGTTAGACCAATGTCAGAAGTTTTTATCTCGCCAGAATAAAGGCGGTGCAGGAAGCTTTATCTCCAGTGATTACCCATCAGGTAACATGGTGCTGTGGGTCGCAGTGATTTTGGCAACTTACTTGTTTATTGGCTTTGTGAGCTAGAAGGCTCAGTTAGAAAAGTAGTATCTAGAAACAAGTTAGCCCGTTTGCTAATGACTTTAGCAAATAGGCTAGCTTTTAAAACATGAAGATTAGTGAAGTTAAGTTAACTCTACAGAAATAAATAGAATTTAATGACTCTTATTTATTTTTTGAACTCTTTAAGAAGTTTACAGATATGCAGCACAAGCTCATTTACATTTTTGTTTGCATCAACACTTAAGAAGCAGCCTGTTACTTCATCAATTGAGTAATCTGAATATAGTTGACGGAGCTCATCATCTGCTTTTTCTGAAAGTGTTAAATTATCTTCCGAATTTGAGTCATTTCTCTCAATTAGACGATTCTCTCTTTGCGCTAATGATAACTCCAGATATATGGTTACGTCAGGTTTAAGTAAACTTTTTTTCAGCTCTAAAAGCTCAAAGTGATTGCCTTCACTTTTCCAATGATGATAAACCTGAGTTGATAACCAATAGCGATCAACGACTACACTCTTGCCATCCTTAATCAACTGACGAATATCTTCTGCAATACTCACTACCGTTGAAGTATAAAACAACTGCCTAGCTTGATGATTATCTCTGAAAATGTCATCTAATTCATTGCGAACATTCCTGAACTTATCACCTGGAGTAGACAGTAATTCAGTGTTTAGCGCTTCTGCAAGTGCTGCTGAAATAGTTGATTTTCCTACACCGTCCAATCCTTCAATTACAATAAACATTATGATGCGGCCTCGCTTATTGTAAGATTGTTAGCCATGATGTGCATTAAATTCCACTCAGCACGAGTGAAGCTGTAACATTCTACAACATGAGGAATGCCACTCTCATCGATGACACCTTCGACAATTCTATGCAGTTGCTTATCTTCAGCAAGCTTAGTCCCTTCTAACACCATTAACGGAAAAGCTTTAATTTCGTCCACATTACGTTCCTGCAAATAGTTAATGCTGTACTTAAAACTTGTCGGCGTTTGGCCTGGCAAACCATAAATAAGGCTTACTTCAAAAGATTGATTCCAGTGTTGTAAAAGCTTGATTGCTTTATCGACCTTACCCATGGAGTTTCCACGTTCAATGACTACGGACTCACTTTTTACAGCAGTTTGTAAACCAAACTCTAAATGCACATTGAGTTGAGCACAAAGCTTTAGGAATTCCTCACTAACTCGCTCGAAACGAACTTGAAGCGATAACAAAGCTGTTAAACCAATATCGATAGCATATTGAAGAATCTCAACATGATTAGGTTCGTTATTAAAAATTGGGTCAAGAACATTGATCTTTTTCACAGCCATTTTTCTAAACAAATCTAGCTCTGCTTTAACTTTGTTCATTCCAAGCTGGTGCAACCCTTTATCTTTAAGATCACGGTGAGCGCAAAAATTGCATTTAAATACGCACCCTCGGCGAGTTTCCCAATGGAGCATTTTTTGCCCTCGCTCAAGTACAATAGAACCATCTAAATAGGGTGATGGCAAAGTTTCGAAGTCCACTGCGGTCTCAATGATTCGACTTAAAAATGGTCGTTCTTTAATAATCGCTTCAGGTAAGGATGCTTCAGCATACCCCGGAATATAAAAGTCACCGCTAGGATACAAATGCTTGCATGTTTTCTTATTAATTTGATAACCACCCAAAATCACTTTACCTTTAAAACCTTGTAATCGACACATTCTAATAATCGGTTCCACAAGGTCAGAACTCCACACATAGCAAGCTAATACTAGGCTATCTAATTCATTTATAGGGGCCATTTGGTTAATCAAATCGACTATTGTGACGACTGATAACTGGCTTCCAGCTTTTTCTGTCATTGGAATTGCTAAATGGTCTATTTTGAATTTCTTTGCATACTCCACGTGAGCCTTACAAGCGGATATTAAGCTCCCTGCCGCAAATCCGGTTCCGCTTTTCCCCCGTTGTGTAAAATCGAATGTTACTAATAGCGCACTTTTTATCTTACTCATAACCTCAAAATTCCTATTTTGTATTAAAGCTCCCTCAGTCGATGAGGGAGCGCATACTTGCTATCCTTGCTTAGTTACTCTTTGGCTGCTTTTGCTTGCCACGATTACCTTGATTTTGGTCGTATTGACGGTTTGTGCCGTCTGTACCTTTATTAGCGTTTTTTTGATTAGATTGATTATCTTTAGGGTCAACTTTTTTAGACATTTTAGGTACCTTTAGTCAGTTAAATTTAGTTGCACTAATGAAATGATTAGCGCCTTCGTTTATTCACTAGAGTAGTAAAATACTGGCGAGGATATATCCCTGACGAAACCCACTCTTGACCATCGAAACCAATCAATAAACGAAATCCGTTGCTCACACGCATACGGTATAACTTGGGTAAGCAACGAAGCTTTTTCGCCCCCAGTGACTGTGGGTGGCAACCACCTGACAATTGCATATCAATATCAATCTGCTTTTTTAAGACCGAATTAGGAATAGTCCCCTTAAAACATTTAGCATTAGATTTAACACGATGCGATGAAGTAGTATTACTAAGGTATTTTTTAAAAGACTTAAGCATCTTCATTCCCCCTTAACTGGTTTATAAGTTGAGCAGGTTTTGGTTGTTAATTGATGCTTAATCATTTGATCTTTTTGACTTAGGCGTTTTGCATTAAATAGGCAAAATAAAATTAGCTGATACATATAATTCTCCTAATAATCAACACACCATTTGTGCTGACTTCAGAATCAAGTATCAAACTGTGAATTTCACAAAAAAGCCTTTATGAGAAATTAATTGTACTTATTTAGTAATTCGTAAAACTCCTCATACTCTTGACGTTTTACTTGATAAAGTTGTGACAACCACAGCCTATCAACACTGATGAATTCATTAGGGAATTCTTCTAAAACTTGCCCTAGCTCTGAAAATTGATTGGTCAATACTGCCTTTATTGCTCTGTCATAAACAGAAGGCTCATTATCGGTTGTGATGCTTTTAGCAATAAGCTCTACTGAACTAAACTGACCATTTCTGAATGGATAAGGCACCTCATCCTTCTCCCAATCGATATCATCTCTTGCAAAAAACTCGCTTAACACTGATATGTTAGATTCTAATGCTTGATACAGAACCTTTTTTGCTCTCCATTCCGCACTAAATTGCTCTATAATTTCATGGCTAGCTAGCCCACCACTCAAACAACCACCAACGAGCTTGTAATCGTTGAAAAGAGTATCGAGGATTACTAGGTTTCTTATAAAAGTGGTTTGCCCTGTTCGGACAGAATGAGAACAGTATTGAACCGACTCTGATTCAAATTCAGTCTCATCTCTCAGTACTTTCTTCAGGGAGTCAATTTTTACATACTGATTAAGCCGGTTACGAAGTCGTTCTGGCAAAAGTTTTTGCTCAATTCCCAGTGCTCTTGAAGCTACAGCTGCTATGCTATTTCCTTTTTTAGCCATAATTAATAACCGTTACAATCAAAATGATCGGCAATGTAATTTATAGCACCTTGTGAACTTAACCCATTAATGCTCTTCGCAACTCTCAGGTAGCTAATCTGGTAACTTCGGTCACATTCAAAAGCAACTTTATATATAGCTCCAACGCACATGCCTGCATGCATAGCTTCTGATAATGATGTACTTAAAAAGGAAAGCAAAGCCTCTTTTTTTTCTACAAACTCAACACACGATTTTGGTAAGTCACTAAAACTCTCAAACGAAAATTTATCATAACCCCAGTAACTTACCTTAGTACTCTCAAAACCAATGCATTGACCAGCCATAAATGCCTCAACGGGTGATGTAGATAATGAATTGGCCAACCATGCACTTTTTTGTTCGTCCCGCTCATTACATGCAGCAACTACATCTACTTCAACTGCAAAGACTGAGGAACAATAAACTATAATAAGTATTGTCATTAATAACTTATACATTTGTTCCTCCCTCAGAATCTTTACTTTTTCCAGTAATGCCAACTTCAAGCTCTTGGCTTCCCCCATTCCCAATTGATTTTCCATTATTACGGGAGTGACCCCAAACAACAAACAAGAAGACGACTAAGCCACAAAGAATAAAATCATCTCGCCAGTACTGATTAACTTTTGAAGCAATGAAAAAAGGTAAAAAAACAAAAAGTAACGCATATAAGGCTGTTATTAGCGAACATATACTGAAATAGCTCACCAAAAAACGAAATGGTGTTAAGGCTGTTATCTTATATTTCTGGGTTCTTTTTCTGACAATCGAATAAATATTAATGAGAGATAATGTAATCAAAACCAACACATAATGGTTTTTTTGTGTGACAACAAAGGCACCTAACAAAATAGAAGCCGACCAGAATGCACTTACAAGTAATAAGATAAAATGGAAAAGCGTAAAGTGCCACGGGATAGATTTTTTTTGTTGTGCAATATGTTTTGCACGCGAAAAAAAATAAAATTTGGCGGAGATAGCTTGCTCTTGAGCTTTTCGTTGCTCGTAAGTTTCAGTTAAAAACTTCAAAGAAATGAAATGAGCTGATTTGTACTTTTCAAAACCTTTAGGAGATAAAGTAAAATCACTATCTTGCTCAAGTAACTCTTCAGTCTTATTAAGGTAGTTTAAGCTCATAACTACTTCAGGAGTAATACCATTTAATCTAACAAGCTTAGGGTCGCTGTAATCAGATATCCCCAACTGTTGTAATAAGTAACCTTGATTATCCCTCCAAACCTTCATGAGTTTTACTTGAGTCAATGAGTAATCGTCATTTGAAGCTGCATAATCTTGTTCTTGCCTACTCTCGCAACCTGATTTTTTAACGGTAGAATCCATTCTAAGCCTTATATTGCTACCTAATAATAAACATCAACACATTACCAAATTCAGTTAACAATTCAAATAACTATTTGTATATTATAGAGTTATAATATAATAACTGCTTCGTTATGAGATAAAAATTAATCTCACTCTGGCCATTTATTTTCAATTCAAGGATGAATAATGATTTCAAATATCTTATTTTAACATTGGAATTTACCCAGCAGCGCTTTACTCTCTGCTACCTTACGATACGGGCTATAACCCATATGACGCGACCCATGTACTGGCTCAGACTCAGTTATTACTGTTCTCAGCATTAGCGTTCGTTTGGTTGAATTTAAAAGGGATGTATCCACCTGAGCTACGCTCTACTCACCTTGATGT
>NZ_JBFRJJ010000067.1:0-1732 GCF_041468785.1 Shewanella sp. 10N.286.52.E4 | reverse complement strand
CAATAAGCTTGATAAACATCATCAAGCAAATTCAGCTGCCATTTTTTCGATAAATCGATTTTTGTTTAATGTAAATTAGAATGAGTGACTTAGGATAATAACTTACGATATTTCAAATATTAAAGCGGTAATAGATATTAATGAAAACAATTTCTGGGTTGTATTTTTAAAATAGGTGTCATGATAAATTTGTATGTTATCAGCAACCTTATTTTTATTGGATATTAAATAGGCTAGATTAATTAACATCTTTAGCGCGCGATAAAACCTGTCAACAAGGAGTGACCAACAGCATGTTAATAGAACAACTCGTAGATTTATTAGATAAAACGCCATGGCAGCTTGATAATCCAACCTGGGTAAAACAGCGCAAAAAAGACTGGGCCGAACTGAGCAAAACATTACGTGACATGGGGTCTTTTTTGCCAAAAGATGTCCGTTACTATAAAAGTTATTATTTAACAGGTGAATTACCTGAGATAAAAGATCAATTAAAAGACCTGCCTGAACATGCAAATTGTACTATTTTATTACTCTTGCATCCTTTGCAAACAGAGGAAAATATAACCGAGCTATATTTTACATTTTGTCAATTGAGAAAAGATGCAAAAAACCAACAACAAACAGCCTATTTGGACGACCGTTACGATGATAAAAATTTCTTTTTTCATTGGATATTAGCCAAGCAAAACGTTTACTTTAAAGGGAATTCACAAGGAGTGGTTCATGGTCTAGAAGAGGTGTATTGCCGCTTGTTATATGGCACTACAGAACAACAATGGCAGGAGTTTACAAGAGGACATAAAGGCGCGTTTGGTGCTTTTTGTAGTGCTAATATTAAACTCTTACTTAATCCTGATGCTTATGTTAGTTACCATTATCAATATTTAGTCGATTTTTCTTTTTATATGGCACCACAGCTAGATTATACTTTTGGTCGTACACCCATAGATAATAACCAATTCTTACAGCTCATCCAATATTATGAATTACTGGATCCCTTTAAAGGCATTGATGAAGAACGTTATAAAAGGGCTTGGAAATTAGTAAATTTAACCCGCGAGAAACTCAATACCACTGAATTACCTGAGCCTCTGCAGCAAATGTGGGATTTTGCCCAAACGCCAGAGGGTAAAGAGGCAACGTATTCTTCTTTCCCTAAAAAATACCCTATTTTAACCGTGTTGACGGAATAGCAAAAAAGCGCAATAAATAGCCCCGGATTTAGATAAACATTTAGAAGGACATACCGATGGAAATGTACGCACAGTTAATAGTTAAAACTGAAACGAGTGTTTGGCAACAGATTAAAGAGATTGTTGAAGATACAGCAGAGCTTGAGACCAGTTCATTAAAATCAGGTTTTGGTCAGCTTTATATTATGGGCTCATCTGATTTACCTGATGATATTGATGAGATGCTGCAAGCTATCAGTAAGGTTACCCAAAACCCAGTTTTAGTTTGGTTAGACGGCGACGAAGAGCCCGAACCTGAGTTGATATCCCTAGTGGCAGGTAACATCAACCGCAACACCCTAAGCTCATCATATTTTGAGTACTTAGAAGAAGCGGATGAAGATGAATTAGATAGTCATGACCTAAGCGCATTAAAGCTTGGTGCCCGCGGGTATTTTGAAAAACACTATCAAGACTGGATTGCACCATATACAGGTCAATTTAATGATGCTGATTTTAAAGAGAAATTAGAAGATGTCGTTGATATGTGTTAATTA
>NZ_JBFRJJ010000066.1:0-2654 GCF_041468785.1 Shewanella sp. 10N.286.52.E4 | reverse complement strand
CATCAAGGACAACTTCATGTTGACGGTGCGTTAACTGTTACTGATGTTGATAATGGTCAAAACCAATTCCAAGCGAATGTTTTACAAGGTCAGTTCGGCACATTGTCGATCAATAACCTAGGCCATTGGACCTATACTGCTGACAATTCCCAACAGGCTATTCAAGGGCTGAAAACCGGTGAATCATTAACGGATACTCTCATAGTTCATTCGGTTGATGGCACCGAGCAAAAAATCTCAATAATCATTAATGGCACTGATGATAAAGCGGTTATTGCTGGCACATCAATAGCTAGTTTAACTGAAGATAAAGATGTTCACTCTGGCCAACTTCGAATAGATGGCGCACTCACTGTTACTGATGTTGATAATGGTCAAAACCAATTCCAAGCGAATGTTTTACAAGGTCAGTTCGGCACATTGTCGATCAATAACCTAGGCCACTGGACTTATACTGCAGACAATTCACAACAGACTGTTCAAGGGCTAAAAACGGGTGAGTCATTAACGGATACGCTAGTCGTTCACAGCGTCGATGGCACCGAGCAAAAAATCTCAGTAACCATTAATGGCACTGACGACAAGGCGGTTATTGCAGGAACCAGCACTGCGCAATTAACCGAAGATAAAAATGTTCATCAAGGACAACTTCATGTCGATGGCGCATTAACCGTTACTGATGTTGATAATGGTCAAAACCAATTCCAGGCCACTGTGCAACAAGGTCAATTGGGTTCGCTTTCTTTGAACGAACTCGGTCATTGGACCTATACTGCTGACAATTCTCAGCCAGCGATTCAAGGGCTGAAAACCGGTGAATCATTAACGGATACTCTCATAGTTCATTCGGTTGATGGTACTGAGCAAAAAATCTCAGTCACTATCAACGGCACTGATGATAAAGCGGTCATTGGTGGTACAAGTTCAGCACAATTAACCGAAGACAAAGACCTTCATCAAGGACTGCTGCATGTCGATGGTGCCCTCACTGTTACTGATGTCGATACAGGACAAAATCAATTTCAGGCCACTGTGCAACAAGGTCAATTTGGTTCGCTTTCTTTGAACGAACTAGGTCATTGGACCTATACTGCTGACAATTCTCAATCTGCCATCCAAGGGCTGAAAACGGGCGAATCACTCACCGATACTTTAATCGTTCACAGCGTTGATGGAACCGAACAAAAAGTTACAGTAACCATCAACGGTACTGATGATAAAGCGGTCATTGGTGGTACAAGTTCAGTACAATTAACCGAAGACATAGATGTTCATCAAGGGCAACTTCATGTTGATGGCGCACTTACTGTTACTGATGTTGATAATGGGCAAAATCAGTTCCAAGCGAACGTTTTGCAAGGCCAATTCGGTACACTGTCGATCAATAACCTAGGTCACTGGACTTATACTGCAGACAATTCACAACAGACTATTCAAGGTCTGAAAACGGGTGAGTCATTAACGGATACCCTCATAGTTCATTCGGTCGATGGCACCGAGCAAAAAGTTACTGTGACCATCAACGGCACTGATGATAAAGCCGTTATTGCAGGAACCAGCACTGCACAATTAACCGAAGACAAAAACGTCCATCAAGGACAACTGCATGTTGATGGCGCCCTCACCGTAACCGATATCGATTCAGGACAAAACCAATTCCAAGCCAATGTTTTACAAGGTCAATTTGGTTCGCTTTCTTTAAATGAACTAGGTCATTGGACCTATACCGCCGATAACTTGCAGCCGAACATTCAAGGCCTTAAAACAGGCGAGTCACTAACGGATACTCTCATAGTTCATTCTGTCGATGGCACCGAGCAAAAAGTTACTGTGACCATCAACGGCACTGATGATAAAGCCGTTATTGCAGGAACCAGCACTGCACAATTAACCGAAGACAAAGACGTCCATCAAGGACAACTTCATGTCGATGGTGCCCTCACTGTTACAGATTTAGATAACGGCCAAGCTCAGTTTTCAGCCACATCATTGCAAGGTCAGTTCGGCACGTTATCGATTAACAGTTTAGGCCATTGGACCTATACCGCCGATAACTTGCAGCCGAACATTCAAGGCCTTAAAACAGGCGAGTCACTCACTGATACTTTATTAGTTCACTCGGTTGATGGCACGGAACAAAAAATAACTGTGACCATCAACGGCACTGATGATAAAGCGGTTATTGCTGGTACTTCAACAGCACAGCTAACGGAAGATAAAGACGTCCATCAAGGACAACTACACGTTGATGGTGCCCTCACCGTGACTGATGTTGATGCAGGACAGAACCAATTTCAGGCCACTGTGCAACAAGGTCAATTTGGTTCGCTTTCTTTGAACGAACTAGGCCATTGGACCTACACTGCTGATAATTCCCAACAGGCTATTCAAGGCCTGAAAACCGGCGAGTCATTAACTGACACTTTAGTCGTTCACAGCGTCGATGGCACCGAGCAAAAAGTTACTGTGACCATCAACGGCACTGATGATAAAGCTGTCATTGGAGGTACAAGTTCAGCACAATTAACCGAAGATAAAGACGTCCATCAAGGACAACTGCATGTCGACGGTGCCCTCACCGTGACTGATGTTGATAACGGACAAAACCAATTTCAAGCCACTGTGCAACAAGGTCAATTTGGTTCGCTTTCTTT
>NZ_JBFRJJ010000065.1:0-10362 GCF_041468785.1 Shewanella sp. 10N.286.52.E4 | reverse complement strand
AAATGAGTGGCGTAGCTGTGGCGCAGGTTATGTGGGCTGATGGATTTATGGATATTGCACTCACGGATAACCCGTTTTAAAGCTTTCTGAATGCCGCCTTTATCTATCAATGAATCAGGCTGGCTATCTTTACCTGGAAAAATCAGTCGAGGATGGCGATGAGTTTGCCAGTAATATCGCAGTGCTAATAAGGTACGTTGTGGTAGCGGAACTAACCTGTCCTTACCGCCTTTAGCGTTACGAATGTGCACCGCATCATCTGTGAATCGATATCGCCAACCTGCAGTGAAATGGCCTCACCGAGGCGCAATCCCATACTGTATAAGGCGAGAAAGCACACTTGATATCGCAGCTTATGGGTAAGGCTAATGACGATAGACACTTCTGCGGGCGTAAGAATGTCGGGCAGTCTATGGACTTGCGGCGGCTTAACAATATTAAGCCACTCCCACTGTTGATTAAGCACGTGCCGGTAGAAAAACTGTAAGCCATTACGGTCGAGTTTCACGGTGCTCCATGAATGTGAATCAATTAAACTGACAAAGTAGCGCTTCAAATCATCCGTTGAAAGGTTATCAGGGCAAGCATCGAAATATGCACTAATACGCCTAACGGCGCGGCTGTAGGCATCGATGGTCGCAGGCCGCTTGCCTTGCAGGGTTAAGTTGGTAAGATGTTGTTCATAAAGAAAATCAAAGCGTTGTTGCTCGTGAGTGTTCATCGTAATACTACTAGATAACTGCCAGAGTAGGCAGGGTCTAGTAAGTATTTAGGATGGGAGAATAAAGGTGAGCTTTTATCTTTTCTGCCGCAGAGCGGCTTCGTTCAACAAAGCATTTAAGAGTGATTCTCAAGGATTGGGCGGTTTTGATCCACTCCATTTAGTCCACTATTCTTAGCCTGTTATATAGGCGTTACAAACTCGTTTCTTCCAAAAATGAGTTAAAAATGATTAAACTTTATTATAAGCAAGTGACTTTCATTCCTAGATAAATTATTAATCATCGTTATGATCTTAAAACAGCGCCTATTGGCGCTGTTTTTGTTTTTGGTGGCAGAGTTAATGCGGTTTAAGAGCACCGCTTAAAAGTCATTGTCATCAAAGGCTGCAATGTTTGCGCTGCTCATTTCCACTTGCTTACGTAAGCTACGTGTCTGACAACCCCAATAGTTCATGTAAAAGCTGGCAGTGTTCAACTTAGCTTGATAAAAAGCCTGTTCATCAATTCCAGCTTCAATGGCTGCAAGAGAGGTGGCTGCAATACGTGCCCACATCCAAGCGAGAGCCGAGATACCAAATAATTGCATATAAGGCATCGAAGCTGCACCAATCATGTCTGGATTGGTGGCGGCTGATTTTGCAATAAAGCCAGTGGCTTTTTCTAAATCTGCAGCAGCATCCATTAGCCCTGCAATGTACGGCTTCATTGCGTCATTAGCGCTGTGCTCACCAATAAACTGTTTCACCATGTCTGACCAAAGGCTTAATGTCGCCCCTTTATCAGATAACAATTTACGACCCACTAAATCTAACGCTTGAACACCGTTAGTGCCTTCATAAAGCATGGCAATACGAATATCGCGGACAAATTGCTCCATGCCCCATTCATTGATGTAGCCATGACCGCCATAAATTTGCTGCGCATCAACACAGGCTTTAAAGCCTTGGTCGGTGACAAAACCTTTAACGATAGGCGTAAACAATGCCGCAAGCGCAGACGCTTGTTTAGCTTTGACAGGATCGGAGTGGCGCTCAGCGGTATCTAACCACAATGCTTGCTGGCCCATTAGTGCTCGGGTTGCTTCATTGAATGACTTTTGCGACAACAACATGCGGCGAACATCACCATGAACCAGGATAGGATCCGCTGCTTGGTCGGCATGTTTTATCCCAGATAATGCGCGGCCTTGGACTCGGTCCTTGGCGTACACCAATGCATTTTGGTAGGCAATATCTGAAACACCTAACCCTTGAATACCCACACCGAGTCTGGCTTGGTTCATCATAGTAAACATGGCTTTTAGGCCTTGATGAGGCGCACCGACTAATTCACCTACAGCGCCATCAAATAACATCACGCAGGTTGAGTTACCATGAATGCCCATTTTATGCTCAAGTGCGGTGGCACTTAAGCTGTTTTCTTTGCCTAAAGAACCGTCATCGTTGACCATAAATTTAGGCACTGCGAATAATGAGATACCTTTGACGCCTTCAGGAGCATCAGGTAATTTTGCTAACACTAAGTGAATGATGTTTTCAGCAAGATCGTGATCCCCTGATGAGATAAATATTTTCTCGCCGCTAATCGCAAACGTGTCATCGCCAAGGGGCTTAGCTTTAGTGCGCAGTAAGGCTAGATCTGTCCCTGCATGAGACTCAGTTAAGTTCATGGTGCCAGTCCATTCACCACTGACGAGTTTTTCTAAATACTTTTGTTTAAGTTTATCGCTGCCATGAACATGAATCGCTGAATAAGCACCATGGGTTAATCCCGGGTACATGGCAAAGGCCATGTTAGTGGCGGTTTTCATTTCGGTGGCAAAGGTGCCAATCACTTCGGGTAAGCCTTGACCGCCGTATTCAGGGTCACAGGTAAGGGTTGCCCAACCATCATCAATGTATTGCTGATATGCGGCTTTAAACCCCTTTGGTGTTATCACTTTTCCGTCTTCAAGCTTACATCCTTCAAGATCACCAGAGGCATTAAGCGGCAACATGATATCGGTGGTGAAGTCAGCCACGCCTTGTAAAATGGCATCGGTAAGTTCAGGGTCGACTTCATCAAAACCTTTAAGGTCAGTTTGCTGATAAATATTGAGTAACTCAGATAAGATGAATTGATAGTCGCGAAGGGGAGCTTGATAAATCGGCATAATACGGTCCTTTGTTGTTTGCTATCTGTCAAACTGCCGATACTAGCGAAGCAAGGTTAACAGACTCCATAACTGTTTATCGTGTCGGTTCAGCTGTGCAAATACATGGGCAGACAGCTGAACCTTTTGCTTATTATTTACTGTGCAATTTCGCTTATTTGTTAGGCGATAAACTACCTTAACCAATTTCGAGTAAAAACTCAGCTTTATTTTTAAGCGATGTTTTAGCTAGGTAAATGTAGGCTTTAAGTCATTATTTTATGGCTTTTCCAGAACGAGAATGCATGTTCAAGAACTTGCTCTGGCGCTTCAACTTGTGGGTAATGTCCCACGCCGTTAAGGCTGATGGTATCTGCATCGGTTATCAGCTCTTGGTAGCGTTTAAGCATGTCATGCCCTGAAATAGGATCTTCTAAACCATTAATAAAACGCATGGGGTGTTTATATTGTTGCAATGCACCGACCCAGCGATCACGATGTTCAACCCGTTCTTTCATGTATTGGATCAGCTTGTGAAAGATACGGTCTCCTTGGTTATGTTGGATCAGTTGCCAATATTTTCTCAGTTCAATATCGTCAATGTTAATACAACAGATATTGTCGAAATTACGTTTGAAAGCGTCATAACCCATGCCTTTAGCCACAATAAAACCTATGGGGCTTAGTAACAGTTTTTGGATGAGAATTGGATGAATCACTTCGGGGAAAATGCCGCCATTAAGTAATAAACAACTTAATATTTCAAAGCAAGGCGGCGTTTGCTTTTGCTTAGCATCATTGTTTCTTGCCAATAATTCTTGAGTGACGGTATTACCGTAATCATGGGATAAAATATGAACTTGATTAATATCTAATGACGTAAGTACATCTTCGATTAAATTAGCTTGAGCAGCAAAAGAATAGGGGAAGTCTGTCGGCTTATCGGAATAACCAAAACCAATCATATCTAAGGTAATCAGATAAAAGTGTGGGCTTAAGCTATCCCAAATTGGTTGCCAATCATAACTGCAAGTGGGGAATCCGTGGATCAGTAATAATGCTGGTTTGGACTTATCGCCCTCGTGCCTGACAAAAATGTTATTTTCAAAGTGGGGTTTAAAGGCATGTTTATGAAAACGGCCTTGATTTAACCAATGGGTTAATTTTTGCATAGATATTCCCCAATAATCCATTTTGTTTTTTTGTTTTATACCAAACTAACGTGATTAATCCTGTTTGTAAAACGTTCTTAACGTCGAATTCTTATTTTCAAACATGCATAAACACTAATCTAAATCAGTCACTTAACAAGCCGCTGAAAAACTGGCGAGCTGTGTTCTCGTTTAGCAGTAAGCTGCCCTGAATAAAAAAGGTGTTTTAGTCGGTCTTAATATTCAAGTGCGAATGCTTATCGCTGATTGTCGACTTTATTAATAGGATTGAATGCTTATGAAACCTATCAACGGACTGACCTTAAACGGACAGAGTTTAAATGGACTTAATTTAAACAGACTTATTTTAAACAGACCTATTTTAAACAGACTGATTTTAAATAGACGGTATCGTGAAATTGCAGCGGTGGTAATGACCTTTACTTTACTGAGCTTGTTAATGTTGCTTTTTTCAACTGCTGCGCGGGCAGATGAGACATTAGCTGATGAACATCATTTTCCTCAAGCTGAAGCATTTATACTCAATGATGCCCAAGGCAATGAATGGTCATTGGCTGAGCAAGCGGGTAAACCGGTTGTGATTCATTTTTGGGCCACTTGGTGCCCTTATTGTAAAAAGCTTCAACCAGGGCTTGAACGATTAAGGTTAGCGAATAGTGAATCTGATCTTGAAATGGTGGCGATTAGCTTCAATGAAGATAAAGGTGCAATGCCAGCGAAGGTGTTAAAGGAGCGAGGCATCGACATGACAACCTTGATAAATGGTGACAAGGTTGCAAAACGTTATGGTGTAACAGGTACTCCAACGACTGTGTTTATTAATCGACAAGGACAAGTGGTTTGGGTGACGCGAATATCAGATCCAGACTCACCTAAATTAGTTCAGGCAATTGATTTTCTATTATCTGAGCAATAACGGCATAAACATGACCACCAGGTTGATAGGGATATAAAACAGCAACTAGCAATATAAAAACACTCTGCCTTATAAAAAAATCCGCTTTATAAAAAGCGGGTTATGTTTTCTGTATTGGTTTAACTGAATAAGCAGTTAAACCAAGCTTGAGCTTATTTGTGACGACTTATCCAGTAAAGATAGGAGACTCATCAGATTTGTTTTCTGCAGATTCATCAACAGCCATGGTTAAAGGCAAGTCTCGTGCTTGTTCACGTAAGTAATCCATACCAGCCAAAAAGCCTGAGAACATTTTCAGTGCAATAAATTGACCTCCAACCGTGGTCTGGTAATTATTGCCTTTCTTAGTCAAAGCCCCAGCGGAAATCAGATAACTCATTTCCAGTGGAAAAGCTTGCCAAAGTGTTTTGCCTGTATGGGCTTTAAACTGCTTATTGTCCAGTGTGCCGTGACCCATCATCATCATTAAGTGATGTTGTAATAGGGCTTTGGCTTCTAATGGTTTGGTATAACAGGTACCTGTTTGCCCTGATTCGATTCGGCTAATATAGTCAGGAATATCAAAACTTGAAATTCTAAACTGTTCACCAAAACGACCAAAAGCACCTGAGCCAACGCCAAAGCAATCTTCGCCATCTAAAACGTATTTATTCTCTACTGGCTGACCAAAGTTACGGCTGAATGTCCACGGGAACTCCATGATATAACGTTCAGCCATTGCTTCTTTTACCGCTAAGAATTGTGGCCATAATTCTTCAGGACTACCTGCTAAACAACCTGCTTTCTTGCGATTTTGGCCTATGCCAACGGTTAAAGGGTAAGTGGTGATTTGATCTGGGCTTAAGCGAATAGTTTGAGCTAAATCACTGGCAACAGTCTCTGGCGTTTGCATCTTAAAGCCATACATCATGTCCAAGTTAACTGTGGGGATCACTTCAATGGCACGGCTAACGTATTCAGCTTGTTGCAAACCACTGCCGAATTTTTCAAATCGGCCACTGGCTTTTAGAATTTTATCATCAAAGCTTTGCACCCCAATCGACATGCGGTCAACCAAGCCTTTGAGTAAATGTGGATTACCTTCTTTAAAGTAGATTGGGTCACTTTCACAGGACACTTCTCGTACCGTGGTAATAGACTTAATCATCTCGATGGTTTTAATCAACTCATCTTCTAATATGGTTGTCGTCCCGCCACCAATGTATACCCGATTAAAGCGATAACCTTGGGCTATCACCATGCGAATTTCTTGTCTTAACGCCTTAAAATAAGCCTTGGCGACACCTTCATTAAATTTAATTTTGTGAAATGAACAAAAACGGCAAAGGGTATGGCAAAAAGGAATATGAATATAAAGTGTTTCGATGGGCTTTTCTGGCACAGTCAGCTTAGTCACATCAGTTAATGCGACGGCATCTTTTAAACTGAGCGATTGCTTAATCGTCATCCCCATTACCCAGTCTAAAGAGCTGGTAGCAAGGTTCAGCCTAGAAGTAGATAAGTATTTTTTCATGAGCAAGCCTTAGTCTTTTGGTTTCACCAACTGTGCAAGCTTTTCATTTGAAAAGGGCGATTGGTTTGTAATCATTTATTAGATGGATATCAGCGTAAATGACTCAATAAGTCCAAACTGTTGTGTAAAGCATGAAAATACAAATCTATACCTTTTTTATGTAGTTGATTTACCAAAATTTGATGCCTATCACTTGTTCCGTTTTAAATTCAATACTTATACGACAAAAAAATGATTGAAGCAGATTTCTAATGATTACAAAAAGTGGTTCCTACAGTCGTCACAAACTATATCTTAAATTAGTAATATTGAATGTTTACGTGTTTTTTATCGAAAATTTGTTGATTCATTCATCAAAACTGGGCTTGGGTCGCTTTTTTTTAGTGCCTGAATAGCGTAAATTAACCTCTATTGTGTTATTTTGTAAACACTCAGTTTCTCAATAAAGACTATTTCAAGAGGTTAGCTATGGAACATCGTTGGCAAATCGCGATTTCAGCAGGTTTATTAGCAGCATTGTGGGCAGGCGTTGCCGACGTTTTCCAATTAGTGACTTGGATAGGTTTTTTAAGTTGCAGCACTTTTTTTGCTCAAACAGAAACCGGTATTAAAGGCATGTTTATGGCCATGAGTACTAATTTATCGGGCGTGTTTTGGGGATGGTTAATCATTTCAGGCAGTAGTTTCTTTATATCTCCGATAATAGGTTATGCCTTTACGGGTATTGCTACAGCAGCAATGTGTTTACAGGCAAGTTATAAAAAGCTCGCTTTTATCCCTGGTGCTTTTATAGGTTGTTGCATTACTTTTGCAATGAGTGCAGATCTTGCCGCGATTTTACCGCCATTATTCATCGGTGCTGTACTGGGTTATAGCATGAGCTTACTGACTGTTCAGTTGATTAGTATTACACCCAAAATACAAAGTCTATTTGCAGGCAATACTGCCAAAGAGCTTTAACCTTGTTATCCAATATTGTGACTTTAAATTGAGATTATCGTTAGGAAAACGCTTTTATCAACAGGCTAGTTATTGCCGATAAATAGCGTACAACCAAAGTGCTACATTTAAGCCTGTTAACATAACGTTTAGCAGGCTTTTTTTAGGGGCTTATAATGGAGTTAGTTGATCATTTCTATACCAGCGTTTGTTGCTGATCATTCAGTGTCATTCTTAAGTATCCTTTTTTTATCTATATTCATCATAAGCTTGTATTACTTTTGAATGACATCACTTTATTTTGTCAGTATAAATTTTAATCTAATAAACTGAAAAGACTGACGTTTGCATTTAATCATGCGTTTATAGCCCATTTGGCTATACTTTCTATGCACATTTGGTCGCTATATCGTGACCAAAATGATTGCAATAGGAGTGAACGACATGAACAAGACCTTAATATTATTGTTATGCGTTTTAGTAAGTGGTTCTGCATTTTCAAAGGATAGATTAGAAGTATTTGAAGATTATGATCTTGGCACCGAAATAATGATGATGACGACGGTGCGTGTTGATCCGAATATGGGTGATATTTACCTAGCGGGTTTACGCAGTAGTTGGGTTAAAGCTGTAAAGCTACAAAAGGAGCTTGGTTATATTAAAGATTGGAAGATATACGGCAGTGATTTACCGACGAGCGGTGATTTTAATATGTTGCTGGTGGTCAGTTTTGCTAATGCTGCTGATATCGAACCGAATAAAACCAAGTACCAAGAGTTTATGAAAAAATGGAGTGAGTCAGACGAGAAAAAGTCTAACGAAATTTCAGCCAAATACCCTGAAGTTAGAACCTTAACCGGTGAATATAGAATGCGAGAAATTATCTTAAAGTAAGATAATCGGAACTTGTTCATAGAGTGAGATGTATTTGAATCGGTTCCGTACTCGTTACCTTCTTGAGTAGGGGGCGCTTACAGATTTAACCCTAGCTATTTTCTCTTTCTTTGTTATCTCTTTTTTACAATCTCAGTCAATCTAGCAACTGCTCATCTTAGCGCGCTATTATTTTTCACCAACAGCTTCTTCATCTTCATCTTCATCTTCATCAACAACCTGTCACCACGCTTCTCATTTCAGGGTTTCACTCTTTAGTTTGATGCTATTGCGCTATCAAATGGTTATCAGAAATGAAGCTTTATTATAAATAAATGTTCATAAAAGAAAGGACAGGGATTTCTAATTTACACCGATATGCAATCTCGCTAGGATGTCGCCTTTTACGCATCTAGCAAGGATATTCATGAAGTCTGCGACACTGTTTACCTCAATCATCATTTTAATCACTATAATGATTTCTGCTCAAGCCAAAGCGGCTCCAGAAGTGGGACTTATGGTCGGTAGTGACTCAGGTATTAATATCAAAATGGATAATTATAAGTTTGGTGTAGGCTTAGATGACTTATCATTTACCTTAGATAAAACATTCAATTTTCAAGACCACCCCCATTTTTACTGGGGCATTGGCGGTAAGATTGCTGACTCTAAAAGCAATGATATTCAATTAGGTGCTAGAGCGGTGTTTGGTGCTCACGCTAAAGTGGAGCGTTTTACCTTTTTTGCTGAAGCACAACCGACCTTGTATATACTTGATGATGTTAAAGTGAAATTAGAAGCCATTGCTGGGGTGAGATATCACTTCTAGGTTTTCAATCTGCCGATTGAATGGCTAAGTTGAGATTTGTTGCCATCGTTTTGGTTAAAGTTGTAATCAAAGCTTTAGCTAGTGAGTTAGTGAAGTAGGGAATACCAAGGTATTCCCTTTTTTGTGGCTGATTTTTGATGGTTTGATGGTTTGTTTGATGGTTTGTTTGATGGTTTGTTTGTTTGATTGGATGTAACTTGATAGCTGGTGATTGGTGATTGGTGATTGGTGATTGAGAGTTAGTGGCAGGATTACAAGCTGTCGGTTGCTAAAGTCAACGTCGTGGGTTATCCACCCACACCCGACGAAGAGGGGAAACAACAGCAATCCGCCTCTTACTTTTCTAAGAACCATTTTTCTTGATCCCACTTATTTAACAATGGCGGTCATTACCCCAGCGACAATGAAGATAGGCTAAAAACGTTTGGCAGTATCTAAGCATGTTTACAACAGCATTTAGCGATGAAAAACGCTGCAAAATACTGACTATGAGTTATTTTTAGCATCTGAATTGAGTCAATTTGCTGTTATCATAGCGACATTATTTTATAGAAAAGGCATTCGTATGACCTCCCTTGCAGAACTTAATATTACCGACATCACGGTTGGTGAAGGCAAAGCCGCAGAAAAAGGTGCATTAATCACCTGTAAATATACCGGTAAATTAGCCGATGGCAGCGTATTTGATAGCTCAGAAGCATTTCAAGTGGTGATCACCGCTAAACGGGTTATCCAAGGTTGGTATCAAGGTATTATTGGGGACAACCCAATGAAGGTCGGCGGAACACGTAAACTGTCAGTCCCTGCTCACCTTGGTTATGGCGAGCGCAAAATTGGCGATAAAATCCCGCCTAATTCTGATCTATTCTTTGAAATTGAATTATTAGAAGTGCTAACCCGTGATGATTAATATTAGTACTTTATAACTGCTGAGATTAATCATCAGCATTGTAGTGAATGATGAATGGCAACAGTAATGTTGCCATTGTTGTTTATGGCTAACCTATCAGCAGGGCTAACTGGTTTTTTAATTAAGTTTACTCTGATTTGATTACAACCTGACGGTTGCTAAAGTCGTGGCGTTTCGCCACATTAAATCAACGTCGTGGGTTATCCACCCACACCCGACCAAGAGGGGAAACAACAGCAATCCCCCTCTTGGATCACCCATGCCGCTCCGGCGAAGTTGTCACCTTCGGTCTTATTCGAAAATAGCTGACGCTTTCGATAGGCCATCCATGTCCAAACGAAAGCTAGCCAGACATAT
>NZ_JBFRJJ010000064.1:24913-25204 GCF_041468785.1 Shewanella sp. 10N.286.52.E4 | reverse complement strand
TTTTCGATATCCCTTGCCGCCCCAACGAAATTACTCTTTCAAAGCGAGTAAGCCTCATGCTTATTCGAAAATAGCTAACGCTTTAGACAGGCCATCCATGGCCAACTAAAGCTAGCCTGACGTCCTGTCAGGCTTACACTATTTTCTTCTACGCATTTCAGCAATTTCAATGGGGATTTATTGCACCCGCAGGTTCATTTGTATCCACAATTATTTTCTGAAATTATTCTTAGGCTTGAATGCTCAATTCAAATTGAGTCTTTTAGCAGGTTGGATACTGGATACTGGATA
>NZ_JBFRJJ010000064.1:0-24125 GCF_041468785.1 Shewanella sp. 10N.286.52.E4 | reverse complement strand
CTGGATACTGGATACTGGATCTTTGGTCTTTTAGATCTTTTAATTGTCACGAATGCAGTTAAATCGAAGAGACAATAATCCCAGTGTAGATGCGTTCAAGACCTTCGAAAACATGGATGTTTTCGCAGAGCCCACATGGATGTGTTTACGGCGTGTCTTGGATGCATCTGCACATAAGCCTGCGGCAGGCAATGGATTAGCTTGCGGTGTTGCCCTTAAGTAAATTAGCCAATTTGAATAAGGTATAAAGTTAGTGTTCGTAACTCGCTTTTGCCCCAAAGCTTGTTGTAGCTAATGTTTCGTAGCGACACGTTTAATTACATTCTCTATACAAAATCTAATAACTAGGCGCCTTATGTAGTGGCCAATATGTTGGACAACTTTTGTTCTAGTTGATCACAAACACTCATATAGAAATGAATCGAATTGGATAAAAGGTCAGTCTTAATTATTAGTGCTTTTTAAGAAATGAAGCTAACTGATTTAAACTGGTGAATGCAGGCTAATAAATGTGATGATGGTTGTCATTTTTCTCTCTGCACTTGTTGCATCTTTGTGGATAGAGATGCCTGTTTCATGTTTATAGATGGGCATGAACTCTCTATCAGTTCCCTTAGTGAATTGAATTACTCCGAAGTACTCCTGTTCTTCTGTTTCCATAAAGCTCATTAAAATGCAGTCTTTGTGGTCTTCTGTGTACAGCCTAAAGGACAAATACTTACCATCTACTGGTAGCAACTTAAGGTGCTGGAATTTATTTGTAAACTTCTCAGACCATTCATTAATAAGCTGGTTAATAGTTTGAATATGCGGTGCCGCGGTAGCAAACTTGACCATTCTTTTAACTTCTATATCCTGTTTGAACCTGCCCAAAGTCGCGCTTTCTAGTTGTAGGCCAAAACTATCTGAAATTAGTTTTGCGACTGCTGAAAATATTTCGTAGTCATCTCGAATATTATCGTCATTAATGTCATTCGTAGAGATATTTAAATAAATACATAGCTGGTAAATCTCAAAGTACGCTGAGATATAAGTACTTAAACTTGTTACATTCACATCAACATTTTGAGTTCCAAAAACACTTGAGAAGTGAGCTAATCTATAGTGCAAAATTTTATAGAGTTGGAGGGTGAAAGACTCAAGTAGAAAATCGTTATTATCATTTTCTTTTTCTTGAACAAAATGTTCATAAAACTTCCTGAAAACTTTGTTAGTGTCTTCGAAGTATGTTTTCACATCTTCAGCAACATTATCGCGAGCTTTGATTTCGCCTTTGTCTTGTAGTTTATGAAACTCATACAGTTCAGCATGTATAACTGGTAGATCTTCTGTCGTGATGAAACTCCATTTTGCTGTGGTTATTTTTCGCCCATAAACTCGCTCGAAGAAACTTTCTTGTTCAAGGTAGGTTTCAACTAACCTTTTGGCTTCTTGCAGTTTGTTGGACTTAGCAATTTGTGCAGAACGATGGTTAGCAATTACCCATGTTGCAAGAGGAATCGATAAAGAGGCTATTGCGATGGGCAGCTTCATAGTTGCCCAAATTTGGCTTAGAAAAGATGAAAAACTGTCACTATGGTAAATTGCAAAGCATACAGATGTAGCTAAAAGTAGCGGTATGACAATGGATAAGATAAAAAGTGGGGTGGCAAACACATCTTTTTCTTTAGCTACAAATTTGCTGTACATATGAGCCTCATTCTTTGTTGAAACATTTATGGGTTATACACAAAAGAGTTGTGAGTATAAAGAGTTAAGTGTAAAAACGGGAAACGTTGCAATTAGACAAGTAATAAATCGTATGTTTGACTCATTGATTAACTTTCGCCAGGTATAGGTCTGTAAGTTATTGATTAACTATGTGTGGCATAATTTACTTTAATGGATCTTGCTCAAAACCGGGGGCAATTACCAAGTTATTTACTCCATATAATGCTTGACGGTTACTCAACCATAAATGGTATTCAGCTCCATCTAGTACTGCTCCAGCTGTACAGTCGACATTCCATCTACGTAATAGATACCCAGCGACTGCTGCGCGAACATTAAGCTCTAGAACTCCTCCTTTCATTCCATAATCAACTTCGATGGTTTCTTTATGTTCTAATCTTGGATGGGCTACGACCTCTAATTCAACAATGCGATTCCATTGATTATCAGCTTCTTGTTTCTCATTATCTTGCACTGGGCTTTCTGGCAGTTTAAATGGGTTAGAAATACGTGTTATTACAAAATCTGTAAATTGATTTCTACGACGGTCATAAGCTCTTATATGCCAACGTAAACCATTGTCGACTAGAGAAAATGGAACTATCACTCTTTCGGTAAAGCCACTACTTAGAGACCGGTATTGTATGGATACTGGGCATTTGGAATAAATAGCCTGAGTTAGAGCTGCCAAAACATCTATCTGAGGCTTATTCAATTGTGAAGGTGCCTCACAACTTACAAAGGGCTTGTGGTCTGAAACTATATCATCACCAAAGCCTAGCGAGAGTGCCGACATAACTCGTTCAGGTTGGTATTCAAATAACGGTTTAAATCCAGCAGTTGCTATATAGATTTTTGCTTTCGTATCATAAATTAAGTTTTCTGATGCCAACTCACGGTAAAGGGCAAGATCTCTGGTAGCAGCCGCTTCTTTTATCCCAAAGCGTTTAACTAAATCATTACGACCGACAGAGCCTAAAAAGTAGAGCCTAAAATCGATATGTGAAAGACGCTCTTTTTGCGTTTGATTTATATTGTCCATTAATAATATTCCTAACCAACATCTTCAATACCAGTAATTCTAACAATTAGTAACTATCTAATCCATTTATACTTGCAGTCATCATCAAAATGATTACGATATGAGATATAAATAATCATTGAGTGGGTGAGAAATTGAACAATAAGGAGTTTATTCTAGAGATTTTGAAGTTGTGTATATCTAAAAAGCTTAGTAAATGGGCTGCGACGATGTTCATTTTAAGCGGTATCGCTGCGCTAACCCCTCAATGGTGGTATGGGCTCGCCAATACACTTTACTTCCAAGTGACGCAATCTAACCTCAAGCCGTTTGAGGAATCGCCTACTACTGGCTGGGTCTTCATATTCATAGGTCTTGTGCTTGTTTTTTTGAATGTCTGGGAAAGCAAGAAAGCACGGAACAAAGAAATTCTGGGCATCCGACATATTTCTGTAGCTGATATTCCTCCAGAAGCAATAAAGCGTGATCTCCCTTATATACAGAGACTTTGGCACTACAGTGAGCTAGCTGTCGATCATAGTGATTCCTATAATGGCGGGATTCTGGAAGATTATAACTCTGTGCTACGAGCATTAAACCGAATTCCCGATCAACTGGATGGTATTTTACAAGCGAACAGTGACACTCCTCTTGCTTACTACGGGTTAACACATATCCCCTTAGCGTTTTATTTAGGCTACTTACTATCTGATAATAAATACCATATCCAGTTGTACGAGCTGAATAATACGGAACGAAGATGGAACCAACTTGGCAGCATTTCATCACCACTTGATTTAAAGAACAATAAGAATGAACTAGAAGAAAATGCAGCCTCTGGAAATGTAATTGTAACTATTGGTATCAGCTATCCAGTTCATCCAACTGAAGTTGACGAACTAGAGATCACCAATGAACTAGCCAGAATAAATATTGAAGCCTTGATGCCTCAAAGGCAGCTTATTTGTAGTCAGGAGCAAATCGAACAGTTATGCAAAGTATTCAGACGCAGCCTTGAGCAGATTAAAAATGCTTACCCTAATAGAGATAAAACTCATATTTTTTATTCTGGTCCTGTATCGCTAGCCTTTGCCCTTGGGCGAGTAATAAGTGAACGAATAGACTCTGAAATAGTGATCCACAATTACTCAGTTAAAGAATCGCCTAAATACAGCTGGTCATTATCTTTCAATGGCTCTAACCCTGCACATATTTCTAAAACTACGGAAAAAGGAGAAGAGCGTGACTCAATACAATATGCATAGTCAACTTAACGAATTTTACAACGATCACGTGCGACTCAAAGGTGAGAGGGATACATTAAAAGAATTAAAGCTCATTAATCTAAAACGACTCACAGATGGCTTAAGCGAATTGGAAAAGCCAAATTTTATTAAAGACCTACTACAAGGCAGTATTGCAATGCACACTGCCAACAAATCAGAGAACAACGACTACGATATTGATATCGCGGTTATTTTTGAAAAAGATGATCTACCAGCTTCGGCATTGAATGCGCGAAAACGGGTCGCTGAAGCTTTAAATAAAAAAGCATCAGGTTTTACAAAAGATCCTGAAGCTAGAACTAATGCTGTTACTGTTTGGTACTCTGATGGTTATCATGTAGATATAGCCGTATATCGAAGGAGTGAAGATTGGTTAGGCAATGAAATACTAGAGCATGCTGGAGCCGATTGGGCGGAACGTGACCCTAAAGCTATAACGAACTGGTTTACTCAGGCAGTTAATGACAAAAGCCCTAAAGCAACAGTATGGTCAAAACCAAAAGTTGAAATTCGACAGATGAGACGTATTGTTCGCTGGATCAAAGCATTTACGAAAGCTAGAGAGGGGTGGAATTTGCCTGGTGGCCTTGTGATATCAGTCCTTGTTGCAGAATGCTATAAACCAGATAACGATAGAGATGACATTGCGCTATACAATACTCTTGTGGCCATTAAAAATAGATTAGATATCTACCCTACTGTTTATAATCCAACCGATTCTTCTAAAGACTTAACTGAAAAACAGAAGTTTCTTACTCAAGTAAAAAACCTTAAGAAGCGACTTGGTTCTGTAAAAACCAAGCTAGAACCGCTTTTTAAAGATGATTGTACATACGCTAAAGCTAGAAAAGCCTGGAATTATTTATTTCAACATAGCTATTGGAGCAATGAGGTGCTTGTAGCCGAAGATTTAAGCAAAAAATTGAGTGTTTTCTTTGTTAATTTAAATATGGGTATTGCCAATACAAAAGAGGGTCGTCTTAAAGCTGCGTCTGTAGCGAATGGCCGGTTCCTACCAAAGGGAGTGCACCTTAAATTCACTGCCGTAACAAATGTTCCATATCCATACGAAATTAATTGGAAAGTAGAAAACTCAGGAGATGAAGCTGAAGAAGCTCAAGAACTATCTCATCAGAGAACGACTGGGCAACTTATAAACTGGGAACACACTGCCTACAGAGGAAAACACAAGATGATTTGTGAGATTGTTAGGAATGGGGCTGTCGTTGCTGAATCTGAGATGAGAGTTAATATTCGATAATGTACACTGGAACAATAATAGAAGTCCGTCTTTGGAAGCAAGTTACTGTATGGACTAACGGTGATGGTAAATGATCCTGTCAACCTATGAGGTGATGATATCACATTTAACAAGGTGGCCAAATTCACCGTACCACTATAGTAAGTTGTGCCTAGACCTAAGAATAAGAAGTAGAGGGCTATACGATGTATACTGAAAAATTTACCGCAACAGTTCAATATAATGATCATATAGGCACCGCTGCCGCTGATGTTTCAGATGATGAAAGCCTGATTGCTTGGTTGAGAGATGAAGGGCATGCAGAAGATTCAGAGCATCTGGTTGGTGTCGAAATGTTTGTGAGTGATATGGCTGTAGAAAACGATGATGAGCCAGTTTGGGTTAGTGCCCTACTAGAAGATGAAAGTGACGATTCAATAAGAAAGATAAAGGTTAATATGTCATTTGAAGCTTTCTTCTCATCTTTTAAAAGATTCAACGTGAAAATTTCTCGTGGTGGAGATCTAACTGATGAAGAGGTGTCAATAGATAGTGAAATAGAACTCGACTAGCGTATCTAAAAAATGCTTTAAGTTAACAGCCAACCTATGACATTTCTACTTCGGGTTGGTTTTTGTTTAAGGTATTTCATATCAGCTATTATGGATTGGCTGCAACTTAAGTTGGTGTTACCGTATATCTGATAGCCATACTTTCCCTAATGAGACTCGTCATCTTAAGAGCTATAACTCTAAGTCACTTTTGTCCAAATGTGTGTTATAGCAGTATTGGCGCTAATTAGCTTAGTTCAAAGAAACGCTGCATAGTCGCGTTCCTGCTGCTTTTACCAAAATCTAAAAGTTAGCTATTTTGATAAAAGCTGGCTAATTAAAAAAGTTATAAAAATCTACCCGTAACGCTATGCGGTTATGCGTTGACTAATTTATCCAGCTCAATGAAGCTTTCATTGTGTTGATATTGCCAATAGAGCTGAGTTAACTCTGCTCTATTTTTTTTGTTCGTCAAAGAGGTAATATTCTGGTTTTGACTTAAATTTTGTAAATAGTCTGCGAGCTGCAGGTTGTCAATTAACACCTCGCCAGCCATGGGTATTTCATCGGCATAGGGATAGCATTGCCTACTGTCGGTTTGATATTGCTGTTGATCAAATTGAAAAAAGACAATATTAGCTTTGGTTTGTAGCATATCAATATACAAAGATGAGTAATCAGTAATCAATAAATCCACATCATTGATGATTTCATAAGTATCTTGCCAATCGGAAATGTTTAAAATATTCGGATAGTTTTTTATGTCATCAGCAAGGTTTGCTTCATTGGGATGGAGCCTGAGTAATAACAGTTGCTCGTTACTGACTAAAGATGCCGATAGGGCTTCAAAGTTAATCGCTTTAGTATAAGGGTTATGAGCAACCTCAGAGTGTGATGGGTTAGAAAGCGCTGAACTGTCTCGCCAAGAAGGCGCATAAAGCAACACTTGTTTTACCTGATTGATTTGCTTTAGTTCTTCAATGACAGAGGTTTTCGACTGGTTATGAGTGTCTATATTTGAAGGGTAACGTTTGTAATAGTCTGTACGAGGGTTACCGCACAATATCATTTGTTGCTCGCTAATTCTAAAGGCACCAGCAAATAAGCGTGCAACCAAATCACTCGGTGCAATCATATGATCAGGCCGAACTTTTTGTTGATGGTACTGTGCTGCTGAAATGAATTTATCGTGCAGTGTTTGTGGATGATAAACCTTGAAAAGTGGGCCATTATTGATATCAAATTCAATTCTTTTTAATGGTGAGCCATGCCACAGATTTATTTTTATTGCTCCCCTGGCGAAATATTGATTAATATCGCCAATATAGCTGTTGTACACATAATATTTAGCCGTTAAAGCATGATAAATGCCTTTAAAGCTCCATCTTGTATACGCTTCATATCCTTGCTCAACTAGTTGGTTTACCAGTACTTTATCGCCACTAATCCAAATAGCCCTTATGGTTAATGCTTGCTGCCAATGTAAGAATAAATACTTACTGTTATCTGCAAATTTATTCTTATAGCATCCCATCACAGCTTTGCGGGAGCGAGGACAGAAACCGCCAATAAAGTACAAAGATTGCGTCACGATATATCTAATACAATTAACAATGAATTGGCTCATATAATCTCTCCGTGACTATAAAAATCCTTTAAATACAAAGATAGCATTTATTTTTGCTGAGCCAAGATGAATATTTGATAATCACAATTATATTTCTAGTCTCAATGATTCCTAGCTCATAGTGGTGCTTAAATTGTTTTTAATTTCAGTGGTTGAGATGTCTTCTGTTCTGGTTAGGTAGAGCACTTCACACTGACTTGCTAGGTGATCAAATTGTCCTTTCCAGTCATCGCCAATAGCAAATATATCCACATTATAGTGCTCAATATCCTGAGCTTTTTGTTGCCAATTATTTTCAGGTATTACTCGAGATACATATTTACAGGCATTAATAATTTCACTGCGTTGCTCGTAACTAAAAAAAGCTGCTTTGCCTTTAAGTGCATTAAACTCATCAGTTGATACGCCCACAATCAATTGGTCGCACATCTTACTTAAGCGCTCAAGTAGTCTAACGTGACCAAAGTGAAATAAATCAAATGTGCCGTAGGTGATAATGGTTTTCATAATATTATTCCTTTATCGAGACTAAAAATGTGAGTCGATTTAAATCAATAAGTAGATGTTAGCTTTTCATTTCAATTGCGGGATTGGACTTATCAAATTGCTTTTTCCACATGTTCACTAGATACAATGGCTTTTTAGATTGTTCAAACTCCATCTCAACCATTTTCACTTCTTCAATCGGGGTTGATTCATCAAAGTTAAGTTGTACTGGGCCGTATACGCCATAGGTCGTTGAATCATCAGCTTTACTTTGGTATTTAGTGGAAGCGCCAAACAGGTTCAAGTCGCCTTTAATCACTAACCAAATCTGCGGTAATAAAGCAAAAGCAGGACTATCAATATTGAATTTATGCGCCTTTACGGCTTGTTGTTCGTTATTAATTACGGTCTCAGATACGATAGGTTTTTTGGGTTTTAGAATTAATGAACCTAAGAAAAGGCTGATTAACAAAGGCGATAATAAAAGGTATAGGAACATTAATACTGCACGCTGAAAAATGCCGTTGTAGTTAGTGGCTTCTTGAGTCGACTTTGCTATTAAGCTTTGATCTTCAACTTTACTCCAACTGTTGGTTTGCGGATCAATAATGAGATCTTGTGAGATAATTTTGTTTTCAACACTTAATTGAGGCCCGACATAGGTGTTAGGTAAGATAATGCTATTTTGGATTTGGCTATCTTCAATAAAACAATATTCACCTACCACAATGCCCTGAGAAAGTTGTGCCTTACTGGATACTTTGGTGTATTCACCAATAGCGCCAAATACATCGGTTTCTGATAAATCAGGTAGCTGACACTGAGCTTCAACCACTAAACAACTCTGTGGCTGATTGGTATTAATTGTGCGGCCTTTAACACAAAAATCCTGACTATTTATCACATAATTTGAAGCGGCTACATACGCTGCTAGGCTATCAATATAAAAGCACTCCCCATGAAGTACCTGTGCCACACTGTTTGTATGATCAACTTCGGTCGTTTCTATTGGCCAATTTAATAATTGGTTATGCTTCCAGCCAGCAGGTAGCATCATCATTGCAGGGTTACGCTGCGCCATTTTTGCATGTACAAACTTTGATGGCATTAAGCGTGAGAATTCAATGAAACGCGCTAAACAAGGACTACGTAACATATCACCACGTACAACTAATGCTTGTGCGGTTTTATCAATACTCATACGTGATAGCACACTGTTAACGTGTTCTTCTGGCTTACTTAAAAAGTAATCAATGTTTAAGCCCCATTGTTCACCATTACCTATTTGCGATTCAATTTTTTTAGCATCGTGGCTGATAACCATTTTTACATTTGTCACTCCTGCAGAAGCTAAATCCTCTAGGGTATATTCCACTAAGGCTTTATTAGCGACAGGCAACAAAGCTGGGCAATAGTGTTGATCTAAAGGGGTTAATTCATTTCCGTTTCTGTTTGCAAATACGATAGCCTGCATAACATCTCCTAGTAGGCGCCACGCGCCAAAAGTACTGCTGGAATGGTTTTCAATAACAAGCTGATATCTTCTCTTAGTGATTGCTTGTAGATGTAATCAATATCTAGTTCTACTTGCTTATCAAAAGGAATATCTGAACGTCCGCTTACTTGCCAAATGCAGGTAATACCAGGTTTAACTCCCAATCTGCGACGGTCACTTAGTTGATATTGGCTTACTTCATTAGGTAGTGCAGGTCTTGGGCCAACTAATGACATATCGCCAATTAACACGTTCCAAAGCTGTGGCAACTCATCAATAGACGCTTTGCGGATGAGCTTACCTATGGTGGTAATACGTGGGTCTTTTTTCATTTTAAATAAGACGCCACCTTGCATTTCATTGTTTTGTTTGATTTTTTCTAGTCTTTCTTCAGCATCAATATACATTGAGCGAAACTTCCACATGGTAAAAGGTTGGTTATTTCGGCCACTTCGTACCTGTGAAAAAAAGATCGCACCTTTCGACTCAATACGAATACTTAACGCAGTGAACATGAATAACGGTGCTAATACGATTAGCAAAATGCTAGCGGCCACAATATCAAATGTGCGTTTTGCAAATTGACCACATTTGATGCCAAAGAAATACCAACGACGTTTATTCTGTGTGTTGGTTTGGCCTAACCCCGATAGCATCGGCTGTGGCTGTTTGCTTGTAGCCGAGTGGTTTGAATTAGCGCTGCTTTTATTCGCGCTGCTTGTATTCGCAAAGTGCACAGGCATATTACTTGAACGTTTTTGCTTTAATACACGAGCAAGAAATAATGGATTACCGATAACATATCGCTTCCACATTCGTGTTGGCTCTTGGCCTAAACGCCAAATCCACTCCATACCCACTTGTCTTAGGGCAACGGGTGCTCTTGATACGTTATTAGCAAAGAAATCAAACAATCCACCGACACCAATAGCTACGCCAGTATTCAGCTCAGCTTTATGATCACTAATCCATTGGTCCTGTTTTGGTGCGCCCATACCAACTAGCAAAATCTGAGCTCCGGATTGGTTTATTTGCTCAATCACTTGTTGTTCATTTTCTTTATTTAGATAACCGTGATGACAACCAACCACTTCAAGGTTAGGGAACTGTTTGCGAAGGTTGGCAGCCGCTTCATCAGTTGTGCCGTTTTGACCGCCTAAGAAGAATATTTTTATACCTTGCTTAGCCGCTTGCTCACACAACAGCGGTAACATATCAGTGCCATTAACGTTATCTTTAAGGCCAATATGATGTAACTGACAGGCGATACGTATTCCGCTACCATCTGCAAAAACTTGGTCACACTGATTTACGGTATTGCGGTAATCTTTATTAGTTGCTGCAAGGTTAAGGCAATCCGCATTTACAAAGGCAAATTGTTTTGTGGTTGTTGATTGAGCAGAACGAATAAGTAAATCCACACTTTCGCTCATGGTGTTGTTATCGATATTCACCCCTAATAAATTAAATTGAGCGGGGTAATTAAGCTGAGTAGAGACAACGACCAGTTTGCTGAATAAACACTTAAGAATATTAATGATGTAATGAATTAAACCCGATGATGCTTGTGAACCTGAATCGATATGTTGGATCCCCATTCGACGTTGCATTTGCTCAACCGATAACATTCCTGGACGGCTGTTGTCTTGGGTTGATTCAAACACAGCGTACTCAAACGCACTGCCTAGTAAACCAATATCGCCTTTTAAAACACTGTAAAACAAAGGTAATGATTTAAATCGACCTTGAGAAAAACGATAGATAGGCACTTCTTTGTTATCAGAGTGAATGTAAAGGGTTTCAAATACTGGCTGTTTTGAACAAGCTAGCATTAAAGTTTTGAACACTAAAATTGGACTGACGATAATCATCATGTATAGCGCGATGACCCAATCAAATATTAAAATAGCGATAGGTGGGTTATCTTGGTTTTTATCTAAGTGTGTTGTTTTCATCGGCAGCCTCACAATAATGCTTTTTAATCAGATACCTTGATATAGCAGGAAGTGTTCCAATGTTTTTAATTAACTGATTTTATGGGGTTATATGTGATTCTGTTGAAGGTTTTTAAAATGAGTTTTTTCAGGTTAAACACTGACTTTGCAGAATGCGAACCACACTGCAAAGTCATTTTTAGGATAGTGAATACAGGTTTTTATTAATAAGTTATTTATCATGAAGTAGATTAAAACTTATTATCTTGCATGAACTCATTGGTGACACCGTCACGGGATATACGCATTTTTTGTATGATACTAATGCATTTTTGTCCCACTCCCTCGATTACGATATAACCCCAGGCTGGCATTATCCATTGTGCATATGCAGCAACTAAAGTGGTCACTGTACGACCTGTTTCAGCCTGTAAAATACTTGGTGATGTTGCAATCGCTTTATTCACTAATTCAACTGCTGCTTTACCATCACCTAAACGAATCGCTTGTCTTGCAAGGTAGCGTAATTGATACGCTCTAGCGGCTTTTTCATGACGAGCGAGTAATGTCGGGGCAAAGTCTCGCGCTTTTTCAATCATCTTTTCCCATGATGCGTACTGCTTCAGTAAGTTAGCTGATAAGCCGCCATGATTTAAGCGGTAATAGGTTAAAGGCTCTGGTAAACCTTCTATTTTCCACGATGTCGTAGCAGCAATGCGTAACCAACATTCAATATCTTCTGATTGACGGAAGGTTTCATCGAAATAACAGCTATAACGTTCAGCTGTACTCATTGACTGATAACGGATGTCATTAAGTGTTGTGCGGCGAATGACTGGTGCACTGCCATTACCCACAGGGTTACGACAAAGTAAGTGAGCTGCATCGATATCATTTAGTTTAGGCATTTGATAAAAATCGATAAATTTACCGTCGTAATCGATAAAGCTTGAGCGAGAAAAGCTCACACCGATTTGGCTGTCATTATCTAAATGCTGTACATGACGAGCCAACTTTTCAGAATGCCATAAGTCGTCAGAGTCGATGAAAGCGATGAACTCACCTAACGCATGACGGATACCTGTATTTCGCGCAGCTGCTAATCCTTTGTTCTTTGCATGACGAATAATATGCACACGAGGATCGCCTATAAACTGCTTACAAATTTGAATGCTGCGGTCATCACCACGATCATCAATAATCAATAATTCAAAGTTATCAAATGTCTGGCTTAGTACAGACTCGATTGCCGCTTTAACAAATTTTTCAACGTTATAAACAGGCATTACTACTGAGATTCTTGGAGTCATAGTGTTTTCCTTAACTGTGTTTAACAGTTGATTGACTAAATGAGATGCGGCTGCTGTACCAGCAAAGCCAAGGCATGATGATTAAATAAGTCACCATCACGCTCAGTGCGACTGTGGTTAAGTCAAACTGGCTTGCAATACTGATGACCAGTGTTAGCAAAGCGGTGATAGCGATGTTCAAATTGAAATTTAAGCGACTATGGCCGTTGGCAAGTAGTAGCTGGCTTGCAGCCTCTGCCATTGGGCGAACTAACCCGCTCAAACATAAGAAAATAAAAACGGCTAGTGCATCAGTTGATAACCATTGCTCACCGTATACAAAGGGGACATACAGTGGGGCTAAACTGGTTTGCAAGATGATGATTGGCGCTGCAATTGCTGTGATTGCAATAACGCTGTTACGGTATTTTTGCTGTGCAGATTGCACACTTAAATCATCGTTATCACTACAAAGGTGTGAGTAAAAAGCGGTGCCGAAACTTTGCACTAAACCTAAACTGACGCCTAAGCTCACGTTATAAGCAAAGAAGTAAACACCTAGTGCTTCAACTCCCATAAAATACCCAATGACCAGATAATCGATGCTCTGTCTTAGGGTATTGATTAAGTCGCTCAAGCTAACTGGAACACTAAAGGTGAGTAATGATTTAATTCGTTCTAACGAAACCGCTTGGGTAAAAGCTGGTAACGGCGTTGCAGTTTTATGGATGTAAATCCACACAAATACCATGACCACTTTAGGGATGATAATGGCCCATATACCAAAACCACTTAACGCTAATACTGCAGTTAACACACCATCACCAATGGTTTGCCAAAGGTTAGCGCTAGCGACTTTACGCATATTGTTGTTACGTAAATTTACCGTGGCGTACAGCATGCCAAATGGAAGCAATAAGTAGCTGCTAGCGACAAATAAAATAGGCAGTATTAACTGGCTATCTTGATAGTAATAAGCTAACGGCAAACTGATTAAGCTCATTAATACAAAGGCTGTGATGCAAGAAGCAAAGTTAATTGAATTGGCACTGGCTAAGTTATCGCTAAAGTCAGCATCATTCATACGAATTAACGCAGCTGAGGTGATACGTCTTGTTGGAGTACAGATTAGTTCGAACAAAGTTAGCACTATGGCAACTTGACCGAATATCTCAGGAGTAAGTAAACGTGCGGTAATAACACTTGCGCCTAATCTCACCACTCGACCACTGAACTGTGCGCTCGCTAACCACAAAAGGTTTTTACCTAATGAACGAATGCCATGACTTAGCATCTCATTAAGTGCTAGCTTTTGTTTCAGCGATTGCTTCTGTTCAACTTGAAGCTTGGTGATGTTTTGCATAACCGCTACCCTTATTAATGAATTGCAATTTGCTGATTGAAACTTAATACAAACTGCGTCGATACTTGGGTATTACAGTTATCGTGCCAGTTTTTAAATTATTGTTTTATAGTGGTTTTATGTTGCTTGTGGATGCTGGTTAATTTCTGTTTTAGCAATTTGAGAGAGCACTGTTGCAGATTGCAACATGCAAACATGATGGTTTGAGTGCGAAAAAAGTGTCGTTATAAGCTGGTATAAGATGGGGCGCCTAGCCCAATAGCGCGGATTAATGTTGAAACAATATGGACTTGATAAGCTAAATTGAGTGCAAATCAGATGGACATTGAGGTGATATGAAAACTTTAGTTATTGGTGTGATAGTGAGCGCAGCACTGTTATCTGCTTGCAGTGAACCTTCAGTAGTAAAAGAGGGTATTAGCAAACAAGTTGAGCAAAGTGATACTGCAATAAAACAAGAACACCTCTGTAATGAGCAATTTTTCAATCAAATTGAACAGGAATTACTAACAGGTGATGGGCAAGGGCACGGACCAGATATTGGATCTGAAGAATGGAAATCTGTGATTGAGTTTAAGCTTGGCGCTAGAGGTCAAACAGAAGTCCCTGAAAGAGACACGATTGAATGGTGCGATTACATCCATTCTCAGATGGCATTGCGGTAGAAACCTGCTCGATTATCAAATGAAATGAGAAAGTATTTCAAACATTAACCTGTTTAATCGACACTGATAACAGGTTAGTTTTAGTTTGTTTAACTCAAAAGAGTACTAAGCTCGAATGCACTTAGCTGATTGCACTTATTTAAGTGTCGTAAGCTAATTTCATATTACAGATTGTATGTGCTTATTTAAATTACGCTAAGGGATTTAATCAACAATCTAATATTTATATCAATCCCACATGAATCTGATTTTAAGGAGAAGACAGTGCTGTTAGATACCCCAATTTGTGACTTTGGCTGGAAAGCACCTGAGTTCACATTAAAAGATGCATTCGGTGAGTCTTTTACCATGAGTGAGCATTTAGGCGAAAAGGGCTTGTTAGTCATGTTTATTTGTAATCATTGCCCTTATGTTAAGCGCATAGGGGCTAAACTTGCTGAAGATACAAGGCACTTAATGGCGCAAGGCATAAACGTATTAGCTGTGATGTCTAACGATTACTTAGCGGTGCCTGCAGATTCTCCAGAAAACATGAAACAGTTCGCCAAAGAACATGGTTTTACATTTCCATATCTCGTTGATGAAAATCAACGTGTTGGCCAGCAATACAATGCAGTATGTACGCCTGATTTCTTTGGGTTCAATAGTGCAGGTGAGTTGCAATATCGAGGTCGATTAGACGATGTGAAAATGGCTGACAGCAACCATCGTATCCCTGAGTTATTCAATGCGATGCTAATGATTGCAGATACAGGTAAAGGCCCTGAAGAGCAGTTCGCGAGCATGGGTTGTTCAATCAAATGGCGTTAATTATCAAGCCGGTATTTCTAAAGCTATGAGCGGTAAAGCCCAAATCCTTTAAACTCAAAGCCTTTAAAATCAGAGCGTTTAAACCCAAGCCTTAAAATAAATAACGAATTATGAAGCAACAAGATAGACACGGAGCAAATTATGACCCATCCAATTATTAATGATTTAAGTAGCCGTTACACAGCAAAGCGTTACGATCCAATCAAGCGCGTTTCAGCAGATGATTTAGCAGTGATATATGAAGCGATGCGTTTATCTGCATCGTCAATTAACTCACAGCCTTGGAAATTTATTGTGATTGAAAGTGATGCCGCAAAGCAAAGAATGCATGATACTTTTGCTAATAAATTCCAGTTTAATCAGCCTCATATCAAGGCTTGTTCCCATGTGATTTTGTTTGCCCATAACCCGCACTATACCCGTGATGATTATGCACAAGTTGTTGATAAAGGTATTGTAGATAATCGTACCAAGCCTGAAGATAGAGAGGCTGCATTTGGTGGTTTTGCTTTTGTTGACTTAAATACTGACGAGCAGGGTAATAATGCGGCCTGGACTAAATCGCAAACCTATTTAGCGCTTGGTAATACGTTACATGTATTGGCCCGCTTAGGGATTGACTCAACCACAATGGAAGGGGTTGATAGTGCAATGATTAATCAAACATTTGCCGAAGAACTCGGTGGATTTGAATGTGAGGTGGCGCTGGCGATTGGTTATCATCACAGCGAAGAAGATTACAATGCTAAGTTACCTAAATCACGCTTAGCAAAAGAGCAGGTATTAACGATTCTATAATTTGCTCAGCATAGATAATCGAGCCTAGCTAATATTTTCAGTTAGTTAGGTGTTCGATGTTGATTGCTTTTAGCTGTTCGTCAAATCAAATATTCATGATGAAAAGTGAATATTTGATCCATCAAACTAAGCGACCTTTATAAATGATGAGTATCAAACGATGTTCACTTTATATTGGTTGAAGCTTTTAAGCTTCTTCAAGGTTTTGCGCTCTGTTATAGACATCTTCTGGTTCTTCCGCCCTTAAAGCCATACCCAGTACGATTAAACCAGGCCAAAATAAATAAGCTAAAATTTCTAAGTTCTCACCAAAGGTGTATAAACCTAGCAGCATTAAAATGGCCATACCCACTTTGGCCAATGGATTGGTAAATAGCCTAACTAGCAAAGCAATAAAGGTGATTAACATTGGAATAGCTAATGCAATAGCGCCTACTACACCTTTGACAAACAATAACCCATACCAAGTGTGATGAGAGCCAATTGGCATGTATTCCACCATATGAGGCCCACGTTCGACAATCCCATGTCCGAAATAGATGGCTTCGTTCATCCATCTCTCAACAGCGATATCTGCTAATGATTGCCTGACACGAGTGGAACCTGCTCGCGCTGCTTTTACCGCTGTAATACTTTGCTCTATTTTTGTTATCAATGATTCACCGATGACCCCAACAAATAACATGACAGGAGCGAGTAATAGGTATAACCAAGGAGAGCGAACAAAACGTAAGGTTGAGAAGAAACCAATTAAGGCTAAATAGCACGCAATAGCTAAACGTGATTGCGATATTAAAATCATGAGCAGGCTGCCAGCAAGACCCCATCGTTTCCATTTTTGGTTTTTCTCTTGTAAGGCAAAAATAAAATATAAATTACCTAACATGCCTAAAGCGGGCGCCCATGGGGTGAATAAGCGCCAGCGGGGCACACCGCTACCAGGGTCGATTTCGTATAAACTCACGCTGAAAAACTCAGGACCGGGGCCACCAATAATACTGAGTGGCGAAACATATAACGTGCTGGGTAATCCAATTGCCCAAGCCATTACAAATACAGGGAATAGAATTACCGTATGCTTACAAACGCGGCAGCTGGCGCGATAAATGATTTCAGGTCTGATAGGCATACAACCAATAAGTGGAAATATTGCCAGTAACGCCCAGCCTTTCGCCCAACCGATAGAGGATTTTATTAATTTGCCCGTACCAAGGCCAAATTGCAGATGGCCGACTACCAATGCGATTAACATGACCCACATGCCCAACACCCAAACATAATGGCTAATGCTAATGCGCGACGCTGGCTGGCGAGCGAGTTTTTTATAAAGTAAGCGTAAAAATAGAATCCAAGCAATCACTGGTGCAATGACATATAACGCACCTAACAACCAAAATAAGTAACTAAAACTTATGCAGTTGTAGATGATTTTTTCGTCAACATTTTCCGCAGTAATGGTTTGCGAATCCATAAAATGCATAATCCTACTAGTGACATGAATGAGGCGCACAATCCGCCGAACGCAATAAGAATGACGGCAAGCTTATCGGGAGAAGATGGCAAGCTGGGCGCTGATAATAATTGCAACATTGGGTAAGCGGTATAAATATCCGATTTACCTACATCCATTTTGGCCATTGCAGAAGTTAATACTGCAGAGGCTAATTGATGTTCTCGTTGTAAGTCGGCAAGCTTTGCTGCGTCATCATTACTGTGCTGCAGACGTTGCTCCCAGGTATTGATCTGTGAGGTTAATGAGTCGACTTCAGACTGTGTCGCGTTACGGTTTGATGCAATGCTGATGAATTCTTGCATCATTTCCGCGCGGCCATCGACATCATTAAGGGTTAACAGGTTAAGTAAGTCATCATCTTGAAAACCGATAATGATTTTAAACCGTTGTTTCATGCTTTTTAAAATACTATCTAACTCAGCTTGCAATGACACCAACACAGGGTGCCTTGTACCTAAGCGACCTGCATTTTCTATATACTGGGTGTTTGCCGCATTATGTTTTTCAACTAACTGTTGGAATAGTTTGTCGTTGTTCAATTTTAATAAAATAGCAGCTTGGGCATCTGTAATGCCTAAATGATTTTCATACAAGATATAACTGGCATTAAGGCCTTCAAGTTCAGCTAAAATGGTGACTTTACTGTGTCTTAATCGCTCGATAGTAATCGCCAACTCTTTAAATTGATCTAGCGTGACTAAACCACGCTCAGATTGAAAATCAAGTAATTGCTTTTGGGTTTCTTTTACGCGAGTTGAATAGCTTTTAAGGCCTCTTTTAATGCCAACCTCACGTAAACCGATTTCATCTGCGCGTAAGTCAGTTAAGATATTTTGTAATGAGCGATACATTGCCCAGCCGCGCTCTTGTGCAGCTTCTGGCGTTGCTGCTTTTACGCTGTATTCCATCAAACCTGTTTGGCTTGGCAACTTGAGTTTGGGTTTATTGATTGCCGACGTGGGTAGATCAAGGTAATGGGCTGCACTTTCCATCAGCAAGGTACTCATCGAAATCGCTTTATAGTTCTCACGAGGATCAATCGCTGAGCTCATATAAGGTGAAATACTTGATGTACTTGCCTGGCCTAAGCTATCTAAACTCAGTGATGAACCCGCTGCAGCCCCAGGCAGAATTAAAACCCATTTACTGACATAGTTTGTTGGCGCAAGGTAGATAAAAATGGCTGCAAATATCCAGATTATCAATAAAGATCCAAACGCTGTTTTAAGGTATAGACGCTTACGCAGCTTTGGGGTTAATTTACTGCCTTCTAGCGTTGCACGCTTAATCCAGTATAGATAGGCTAATTCAGAGAAACTGGTTTGCTCAACGGTTTCATCTGCAGTGTAATGCTCATTATCTTTTGATTGTTCTGAATCAGTTGCGCTTGCTGCAATAGCTTGCTCAATGGCCGGGTTGCTAGGTGTGCTATCCGTGCTGTTCTGAGTCTTTTTTTCATCATGAATCCGGCTCATTACTCACTCCTTACAACCATCCAATAAGTGTTGTTGGTACCACTAGCTCTGTTACTGTTCTGGCAATTTCACGCATATTGGTCACACGTGAGTCGTAACAGGCAAGTCCGTCACCAGGGAGTAATACTGGGTTTGATTGATCATTCCATGCACTTTGAATCAGTCCATCAATAGAACGTTCAACAATATCAATCTGGTTAGAGAGTGGGTTTTTAGTTACTAATATGACGTAACGGCTAGCATTGGTTGATTGCGCACCACCGACACAGTTTGCTGCAATGGCGCCATTCAATAAACGGGTACCATAAGGGAAACGAGTTGCCTCACGGTCGACCGCTGATTGGCTATTTGAGCTTGCAGGCTGCGTTAAGTTTGACATAAATACCCTAATCCCTGGTGCTGTCAATTGCGATGGTCTAGCGAGTTGATCATTAAAAGAATGTGTTGATGGAACATGGACATGATCCCCAGCCATCAATGTCATACTGGGTACTTTTTCACCTGTTAGCATACCACGTAAATCCATATTGAAAACCTGCCCATCACGAATCACTTTTATCGCTGAAATATCGGCATCAGGTCGAACACCACCTGAAGATTTCACTGCGGCGCCGACACTACGTTTTATCGCCTGATCACCGGCGTAGTTGCTACCGTCATCTTTTAATTCTATTGGTAGTTTTTTATTGATCATATGCTGGCCGGGCTCAAATACCGCACCTGAAGTGGTGATTTCAATCGGTGCCCAGCTGATAGGTAAAATACTGATGCGCACCGCGTGTGCCAGCATTAAGTTTTCATCTATCAATAAGTTATTTATTAATTGGTTTAACTGTTTAAGGGTTAACCCTTTTGCTTCAATGGCAGGTAAATAGGGTAGATAAATATTACCATCGGCATCGACTTCAACATCTTTACTGAACTCTTCGCCGTTCAAAATGTTAATTGAAATTTTATCACCGACAGATAATGACAATGCTTGTTCTGTATCGACTACCATGGCTTTATTGCCAAATATCGGCGCCGTAGGAAAGGTTGTGTGGTTTGAGGTAACCGCACTGACTTTTCTGTTATAAGGCGTTTGCTGGCCAAAATAATGACAACTTGTTAACTGCTTTTCTAAATCACAAACGTCTTGTTGTGCTGGCTGCGAAGGGGTAACGCAAGCGGTTAAACTTGCGATCATAGCGACTGAAATTAATGTATTAATCGTTTTCATTGCGTTATTCCCTTTACGTTGAGTTTAGAACGGTTTAGAACAAATTTCTTTGACATTATTTAGCTAGCTAAATCGGCGATGACTCTTTTATCAAAGTCTGACTCTTCAACGATGCTGCTGTGACGTAAAAAATCTAACGCCAGTGTTTCAGTTTCAAATATTTCAAAAATATGATGTAAACGGGTTAATTCAATCAATGATCTCACTGCGGGTGATGGTGAAAGGAGAACAATGTTTCCTTGATAGTTCAGCGCTTGATTACGCGCTGAAATCAGCACAGATAATCCACTGGAATCGATATATTCAAGGTGCTGCATATCAATGACTAAACGGGTATGACCTCTATTGATGTAATCGATAAGGGCCGCTCTATAAGTCGGTGTGTGCGCCATAAACATTCTGATTGGTAGGGTCACTACGCTGGCATGTTGGGCAACTTTTAATTCAAATTTCATAACGTGCTCCTAGATTGAAATGACGCTCTTGTACTTGTAATTGGATATTGCAGTTAGTGTGCCAGGTTTTATGTTGTTATAAATCAGTGGTTTATCGGTTTTGCTTTTCGATTTGGTTTGATGGTTTGCTGTTTGCAATGAGGTTAATTGCTGTTTGCAACACGGTTTTGATGCTTGTTATTGCGTTTTGCAAATTGCAAAAAGGGATTATTTATTCGTGAAGAGTTAAATCAATGACTATTAAGCAACTATGTTCCAAGTTGACACGTGATGAGAGATTCATGGATGCCGAATGGGTCGTTGAATATGGAGGTTATTTGTGATGCCGAGTTTTAAGGGACTTTTACTTTAACTGGCTTTTACTTTCAGAGGCTTGTACTTTCAAAGACTGTTAACTTATATGAACAAAGCAGCGTGTCGTAGTTGTATCTGCAGATAAGGTCGCTTGTTCATATCTGGCCCATAGGGATTTGGGAAATGTCATTATGATGTTGGGAACATCATTGACCATGTGGTTGGGGCATTTGTATATTCTATACATTTATTACGCCAAGCAATGGATTCGGTTGAAGTAATCACTGTCAGTAACAGAGCCAATACTGATGAAGTACAAAGCAGATGCTGGTAACTCGTTTGGCCCCTTTCCAAGCTAGAGTATTAGCTCATCACATTTCAATTCTAGGCATTTTAACTACTTTTCTAATTGGCGCCGTGCTCAGAAAAGAGAGCTTACCAAATAAAAAGCAGAGTTCTATAATCGTCCTCTGCTTTTATTCAATCAGTTAATGCCTGATTATCCTTGAGGTGTAATTAAGTACTTCTCACCAGTCGCTTGTTTAGAATAAGACGCTATCGATTGTAATTTTAATACTTCTGCTAATGACACTTCATGTGTGTAGTGGCTAGCAAAAGTGGTGCTGATCTCTTCTGCAACGCGTTGGCGCATCGCAATCACCGTTTTAGTTCCTAGTTTACCGAGTGCATTGAATAACAAGAACCCATTGATACCCCATGCAAAACCGAAGTTACGATTTAGCGTAATAGGTCTACGGTCTAATGCGCCATAGATGTAAACTTGTTTGAAAATGTCTGAGCCATATACGCTGTGCTCTGTCATATCACGCGCCGCAGCAACTTCCATACAGTTAAGAATATCACTGGTTAATTGACCGCCACCAATGGGGTCAAACGCAATCGTTGCACCCGTTTCAATAATTGCCGCAGTTAAGTCAGCAAGAAAGGTATCACTACTTGAGTTAACAACATATTTTGCGCCCATATCACGCAACAGCGTTTCTTGTTCTGCTTTACGTACGATGTTAATTAAATCGACGCCATCGGCAATACAAATACGGTTTAACATTTGACCAAGGTTAGACGCAGCTGCCGCATGAATGATGCCCTTATGGCCTTCAGCGCGCATGGTTTCAACCATCGCTAATGCGGTAAGTGGGTTAATAAAAGAAGATGCGCCTTCTTTAGCCGTAGTGCCTTGTTTTAACTCTAAACAGCTTTGCACATTAGCGCATATAAATTGACGATAAGTTCCACCACCAATGACTGCAACAGTCTTACCCATTAATGCTTGTGCCGCAGGCGATGAACCTGCTGCAACGACAGTTCCAGCACCTTCATTGCCAACTGGAGTTGCCTTACCCACTCGGGTTTTAACCGCAGGCATGAATTTAGCGGGAACATCAGCTGTAATAACAGGGCTTTGCTTTGAGCCTGATTCTGTCGCAGTTGTCATATCAGCAGCACTGAACAAAACGGCTAAATCTGACGGGTTCAATGGTGCTGCTTCAATGCGAATAACCACTTCATTGGCAGAAGGTTGTGGCATCTCGATGTCTTTTAAAGCCAGGGTTAATTTATTATCTTGGCTGATTGTTGAAGTCAGTTGAATGTTGGTATCTTTCATGCCGTTTTGCTCCTGCAAATAACTAAATTCGATGAACCAATAACGTGATTGTATTGGCCGTAATTTGTTGGTAATTAATTTAAGTCAATATTTTAGTATTGGTTGTTTTTATCGCTAAGCACTATTCAGCATTTGCTGCTTGAAACTGAGCTTTTACCTTTTGGAGAAACTCGGGCATGTTTGCCAGGCGATCTGCCTCTACGCTTTGGGCAATGGCGGACTGACTCATTGAGGCGTTCCACTCTTTCATTCCAGGAACCTCTGCAAGTATGTCCCAATCAAGTTGGCTAGAACCAAAAGCGCTAACGATGGTATTTACGTAATAAACATAGATGTCAGCCATGGTGAATTGTTCACCTGCTACCCAAGGTGAAAACTGGCACAAGCGACTTAAGGCTGTTATTCCACGGTTTAATACTTGGCGAACTTCCGCTTTAACCGTTTCCGGCGCTGCAGTGCCTGACAATGCATAAGGTATTAGTCGTCTGCTTGGTAGTTCAAAATAAAGCTCTGCTATTTTCATAATTTGACGCACAACCGCTCGCTCTGTGGCATTGACAGGGTAGAGAGGGCTGTCAGGGTACGTCTCTTCAATAAAGTCACAAATCACACTCGACTCTGAAATATGAAGGCCTTCAGCCGTTGTGACCACAGGAACCTTGCCGGCAGGACTAATTGCCATTAACTTATCACTACCACCGTAAATTAGGTTTTCTTCAAACGGTAGTTCTTTGTGTAGCAGTACATGTTTCACTAGGTTGTAATAGTTGCTAGCGGCAAAACCGTGCAAAGTCATCATAAATAAGTTTCCATCATAAACGTGAAGGTGGTTTCTTTTGCCTGCAAAGCACAATTAACGTCCAGTCTGTATCACGCTGCAACAAGGTCATGGTTGCAATCTTTAAGTTAAACCAATTATTACTTGTTTTAATCAGGTTATATATATGGAAATACACCAATCACTATTGCTTTAAAGACAATAATGGGTGGTGATAATTAATTACTCAGATATTCATTTGATGGAGAAGCCTGTTGGATCATCTACGTGCAATACGCTATTTCAGTAAAGTCGTCGAAGCGGGTTGCTTTACTAAGGCAATTAAAACAATTATGACACCCATCATTATTTTCAAAGCAGATGCTGGTAACTCGTTTTTGCCCTAAAGCTTGTTTCAAATTTTGAAGTTATCATTTGAAAAAATCAAAGTCGTGGCGCTTCGCCCATTCTTTTGTAAAGAGCAGACTAAAAGGGAAACAACAGCATTTC
>NZ_JBFRJJ010000063.1:0-8451 GCF_041468785.1 Shewanella sp. 10N.286.52.E4 | reverse complement strand
ACATCAAGGTGAGTAGAGCGCAGCTCAGGTGGATACATCCCTTTTAAATTCAACCAAACGAACGCTAATGCTGAGAACAGTAATAACTGAGTCTGAGCCAGTACATGGGTCGCATCATATGGGTTATAGCCCGTATCGTAAGGTAGCAGAGAGTAAAGCGCTGCTGGGTAAATTCCAATACCAATACATAGACAAGCGGCAATGAACATCGCTGTTAACATGTTGACTGGTGGGTCATTGGCTCGAATACCCGAGTCATGGGCGAAGAAGGCAAAGTAAGGGATTTTAATACCTGCGTGGTGGAATACACCCGCCGAGGCAAACAGTAGCATTAACCAAACCCAGTCATGACCAGTCTCCATCGCTGCAGACATTACCATTGATTTACTCACAAAGCCGCTAAACAGTGGGAATGCAGAGATAGAGGCCGCTCCGACAATACATAATATTGTGGTTTTGGGCATCGTCTTATAGAGACCGCCGAGATCGGAGCCATTTATTCGGCCAGTCATATGCAGTACGGCGCCCATACTCATAAACAGCAAGCCTTTAAAGATCACATCATTAAACGCATGAGACACTGCGCCATTTAATGCAAGGGAAGTCCCGATACCGATCCCGACTACCATAAAGCCCACTTGGTTTATCAAGCTGTAGGCTAACACTCGACGAAGATCGTTTTCGATCACTGCAAAGAAGATAGGAAAACAGGTCATTGCCGCGCCGATATAAATCAGTATTTCTGTGCCAGGGTAGGCACGAGCAAGGGCATAAACTGCAACCTTGGTGGTAAAGGCGCTGAGTAAAACAGTACCGGTTGGTGTTGCTTCTGGGTATGCGTCGGTAAGCCAAGTATGCGCAAAAGGAAACGCACACTTAATGCCAAAGGCGATAAAGATAAGCCAGCCAGCAATGCCATTTAAACCGATATAGTCAAAGGCAATACTACCTGTCTCGTTGATATAAAATAGCGCGCCAACTAACAGAATAACCCCAGAGAGTACCTGCATGATGAGGTAGCGCATCCCCGCGCTATATGCTGCTGGAGTACGGCGGGCCCACACTAGAAATACAGAGGTAAAGGCGAGTAGCTCCCAAAACACGAATAGGGTTAACAAGTCACCCGCAAATACGGCGCCAATGGCACTACCTGCGTATAGCATAGCGGCAACTTGTTGCACTGTATCTTTAACGTGTAATGAGTAGACGATGCCAATAAATGCGGCAATATGGAAAATATAGCCAAACATCAGACTTAATTTATCTGCGCGATAAGGGACTAATTCATAGTCTAAAAACATCAATTGCAAATGGATGCCTTCTGGCACCGTCCACAAATGCAATCCGCTGATCACTGGGATCGCTATCATCAAGGCACCGCGCAACTTTCCACGAGTTGTAGCAGCAATCAATCCGCCAATGATAAACAGCACAAACGGCGGTAACTCAAGCATCCACATTGCGATCACCTTTATTGTTATTGTTATTGTTATTGTTAGCTTCTTTGGCGTGGCCATCGCTGACGTCGACTATTTCAATTTTGCTATTATCAAGCTCTTCAACGGGCCCATAATAATCTTCTGGACGCATCAAAAAGCTGCGCATCCAACTGGCGACCACAACAAGGATCACACAACCGACAAAGCCATAAATTGGGTAAAAAGCAGGTAGGTTTTCCCAGCTATGGTAAACATGGCGATGAATGACAAAATCAAGTACCACTAACAATGCACAGCAGGTGTATAACAGGTATAAAATCCGCTGGATGTTTTTGGGTTTATCAAAGAGGTACTGCTTCTCATTGTCCATGGTTGACTCCAGATACAGTCAAAATAGCTTTCGCCAATTCATAAAAGGGCTGTGGATGAATGAACATAATCAAGCAGCCTAAGGATGTGATAACTATTGCAATTAAAGATGGCATAGGGGCTTCTTTAATACCGTTATTTGACGGCTTAAATCCTTTACCTGGGAAAAAGGCATGGTAAGGAATTGGCAGAAGGTAAGCGATATTAAGTAGCGAACTGAGCATTAAGGCAACCATGACAACCCAATAGCCGGTTTCAATAGTGCCCATTAATAGGAACCATTTACTCCATGTTCCTCCAGCTGGTGGAACGCCAATAATGCTAAGGCTAGCAATGAAAAATGCGGCCATGGTGATTGGCATGGTATAGCCAAGTCCGCGTAGCTCACTTACCTTAGATTTATGGCTAGCTACCAAAATGGCTCCGGCACAAAAGAACAGGGTAATTTTGCCAAAGGCATGGGAGGCGATATGCATTGAGCTACCGATAACACCTGATGATGTGGCCAGCAGGGCACCGATGGTGATGTAGCCCAGCTGACTTATCGTAGAGTAAGCCAATCTTGCTTTTAAATTATCTTGTCGCATGGCCACAATCGAGGCCATCACCACAGAGAAAGTCGCTAAATAAAGCAAAAATTCTGTAGTTGGTAACTGTGGCAGTAAATCGAGACCAAAAATGAAGATACACACCTTTAATACTGTAAACACCCCAGCCTTTACCACCGCCACGGCATGTAAAAGTGCACTGACAGGCGTTGGCGCGACCATTGCGGCAGGTAACCAGCGGTGAAATGGCATCATCGCCGCCTTACCAATACCAAATATAAACAGGACTAATATAGCGCCCGCTACTGTGGTATTCACATTGGCATCAAATACACCGCCAGCGGTAAATTCGAGGGTGCCACTAACAAACCAAGTTAAGATGATGGCTAATAGGAAAAAGGCCACAGAGGTACTAAGCAAGATGCCAAGGTAAACCCGCCCCCCTTTTTTAGCTTTATCTGTACCCGCATGAGTCACTAGCGGGTAGGTAGACAGTGTGAGTACTTCGTAAAACACGAATAGGGTAAATAGGTTAGCAGAAAAGGCGAGGCCCATGACCGCACTAATCGCTAAAGCAAAACAGATGTAAAAGCGGGTTTGGTTTTCTTCTTCATGACCACGCATATAACCAATGGCATAAATGGTCGTGATTAACCAAAGAAAACTGGCAATTAACGCGAATAACATGCCTAGAGGTTCTACTACAAAGCTTACCTCTAAACCTGGCATAAGCTCCCACCATGAGACCTCAATGCTGGTGCCAGCGTTGAGCGCTTGATAGAGGTTTATCACGCAATAAAGTACCACAAGACTGGTACTGATAGTGACAGCCTCACGTAGGTTAGGTTTCTTTCCTGTTGCAGCTATTGCAAAGGTTGCCAGCAGCGGTAATAGGATAGTTAGCTGTAACATCAGCGCTAAAGATGGATTCATGGGTTTATTCCAAACAAGCTTTGAGAAGCCGCCTGTGCCACTTGCACACTCAGGCGAGTATCGATACCGAAATAGATATTAGCGAAGACGAGGATCCAGATTGGAACAAGGAAAGTCCAAGGTGCCTCTTTAACGGCTTCACGACCAGGTAATGGCGGTTTGAAATAAGCCATTTCTACAATGCGCCAGATATACACAATGGCTAGCAATGACCCTAATAGGATAAGTACCGCAACAGGCCACATACCAGCTTCAACACTAGCGACAAGCAGATACCATTTACTGACAAAGCCGACGGTTAACGGCACACCAATCAAACTGAGACCACCGATAACAATGGCTGACATGGTCAGTGGCATTTCTCGGCCTAGCCCTTGGAACTGTTTGAGCTGGACGCTGCCAATTCGGTACATTACTGCGCCTAATGCTAAAAACAGTGCACCTTTCATTAATGCATGGTTAAACAAATGCAGTAAGGTTGCCATTACCCCGGTACTGGTATTTATCGAGTAACCGATGATCATATACCCCACTTGAGCGATGCTCGAGTAAGCTAGGATATGTTTCACATTTTGCTGATAAATCGCAGTGATAGAAGCGGCAAATACCCCCACAAGTCCAAGCACCATTAAAATGCTTTGTAGTGGCAACGAGGTGAACGAGAAAGAAATCCCAAATACGGTAAAGGTGAAACGGATCAGCAGGTATACAGCGACTTTAGTTGCTGTAGCGGCTAAAAATGCCGTTACTATCGAAGGCGCGTAAGCGTATGCATTTGGTAGCCACAGATGTAAAGGGAATAGGGCTAGCTTCAAACAAATGCCGACGATTAAAAATGCGAAGGCAACAAATACTGTACGGGTATGACCAACATCCACTAATCGGGTGGCCAGATCGCTCATGTTTAACGTGCCCGTCATTTGATAGAGCATGCCGATACCAATCAAAATAAAGGTCGCACCGATAGTGCCCATGATCAGGTATTGGTAGGCTGCCCATAACGCGCGTCTGTCTCTACCTAAACCTATTAAGGCATAAGCAGATAGAGAAGAAATCTCTAAAAATACAAATACATTAAACGCATCACCGGTTGCGACGATGCCGAACATGCCAGTTAATGACAGTAGGTATAGACTGTAAAATAAGGTGTGGCGATCTTCGTTGAGTTCTTTTTGTATGCTGGTGTTAGCGGCAAACAACACCACGGTTCCAATGGTGGAAATAATCAGCAGTAAGAAGGCGTTAAGCTTATCGATGCGATATTCAATTCCCCAAGGTGCTTCCCAGCCCCCGAGTTCATAGATAATCGTACCTGACTTCATCACTTCAATGAGTAGTAATATGCTGTTGACGCAGGTTGCAGCACAGACTATTAAGGCAAATATCCACACTAGTTTAGAGCGGTTTAAGAACCAGCATAGCGGGGCTGCAATTAGCGGCACCACAACTTGTAAAATAGGCAGGTGAGCTAACACTATGATTCATCCTCGCTGAGCTGATCTTGTTTTTGGATCTCATCTTCTTCGACACAGCCATAGGCTTCTTTGATTCTGATGACCAGTGCTAAACCAAGTGCTGTGGTTGCAATACCTACCACAATGGCGGTAAGAATTAACACGTGGGGCAGAGGGTTAGAGTAATCACTGATCCCTTCAGCAATAATCGGCGCACTACCGCGCTCGACCATGCCGACGGTGATATAAAAGATAAACACTGAGGTTTGGAAAATGGTGAGTCCAACTAGCTTTTTAACCAAGTTTCCGTGGGCGATAACGATATAAAAGCCAATCATCATCAACAATACGACGATCCAATAGTTATAGAGTCCGAGAAACATCCTGCTCCCCTTTTAGTTTTTGTTCTTGTTCTGATTGTTGTTTCTCTGCTTGAATTTCAGCTTGAGCTTGTCTGCGACCATCAAAGTTGAAGAAGATACTCAACATGACCGAAGCAACGGTGATGCCTACGCCTAATTCAATCAGTAATATGCCAATGTGTTGACCTGAAACAGGATCATCAGCCAGTACGTTGTAGTCTAGGAAGTTAGCGCCATTGAGTATGGACACAACCCCGACACAGGCGTAAAGCAGCAACCCAACAGCGGCTAACAGTTGAATCAAGGCTGGGTTGAATACTTTTTTAGCGGTATCTAAACCAAAAAGCATGGTGTACAAAATAATTGCTGCAGCAAAAATAACGCCCGCTTGGAATCCGCCACCAGGGCCAAAGTCACCGTGAAATTGCACATACAATGCAAACAATAAGATGAACGGGATGAGCGCTTTACTGACAATACGCACCACCATATGACGTTCATGCATTTGTTCTTCTGTGGCTTCTTCAGATTTGATTTTTTTCCGGCGACGAGGCAGTGATAACAGAGAAAGCACACCAATGCCTGCAGTAAAGATAACGGCGACTTCACCTAAGGTATCAAATGCACGGTAACTACCTAAAACGGAAGTCACAATATTAGGTACACCGACTTCCTCCATCGAGTCATGGATATAACGAGGGGCAACATGTTGATGAACAGGTGCCTCAGGATCACCGAAATAAGGCATATCTAAAGTGCCGTAAATCAGCATGCTACCAGTGACTAACACCACAAATAGCGCCAGAAAGGGTTTATGCCGTTTTGGCGCCTCTTTTCGGCCTGTTATGGTGATGGCCGCTAACATGAGTAAGCCAGAGATACCTGCACCAACAGATGCTTCGGTAAAGGCGACGTCTACAGCATCAAGCACCACAAAGAAACAGGCAGACAATAAGCCATAAATCCCAGTTAACATGACCACGGCTAATAGGTTTCTTGTGAATATGATTGCAACGGCAATAACGACTAAAAATATCAGTAGTACAATATCAACTAAAGCTTCGATGGCTTGTTCCCTCCCTGATTATCAGGCTTACCTTCTAGCGGCAATAAGCCATTACGTAATGCGGCTTTTGCTAAAGCATGGCTGGCAGACGGGTTGATAAATAGCGTGCACAATAAGATGAGTATTAATTTAATCAGCACTAAACCATTGGGGCTTTGTAGCATTAACCCAAATAGCACTAAACACGCGCCTAAAGTATCGGTGACACTCACAGCATGCATGCGAGTGTAAAAATCAGGAAATCGCAACATCCCAACGCCACCTGATAAGCAAAGGAAGCAACCAATTAGCAGGCTTAAACCGCTGATAATTTCGATTACGAGGTTCATTCTTCACCCTCCTTGGTTGAATGAGGCTTATAAGGAGCAACCTTAAATTCTGCTGAGTCAGAGTAGCGTAATACCCCAATCACACTGATAAAGTTAATCAAGGCGTATACAAGGGCGATGTCGAGAAATTCTGGACGGCCCATTAAAAAGCCCAATACAGATATCAATAAAATTGATTTGGTGCCAAACATATTGAAAGCGAGGATGCGATCGTAAAGAGTTGGGCCGACAATGCAGCGAATGATCGCTAACAGCATGACGACAAGAATTGCGATAGTAGCGGCAGCTAACATTAGTTTTCGATCTCCCTTACCCGGCGATCCATATCGCCGGTTTTTAATGTATCGATATCATCCTTATGTAAAGCATGAACAGTGAGTTGATCATCAATTAAGTCTATGGCGACAGTCCCTGGCGTTAAGGTGATTGAGTTGGCGTAGATAACTTTATTAATGTCAGTGCACTGGCGTGTATCTATGGTGGCCAGAGTTGGCGAGATGCTGCTGTTACCCAACCAAATATGTTTAACCACACTGATGTTGGATAACACGACCTCTTTTGATAGCCATAACAGGTAGGTTGCCATATTGACCGACAGACTAATCGGATGAGATTCGTGGTCGATAACATCCATTTTCTGGGCTATATAGAGCACTAGCATGATCGAAGCTGCCCCTAATGACAGTAATAACGGGTTACTGTAGTTGGAGTTTATCCACCAAAATAGGGCTAAAGTTAATAACAGAATAAGCCTATGGCTCGGAAAAAAGCTGCTTTTCTTTTCTTGTGTCATATTCTCGAATACTTCGCGTTAATTAAGGACTGTGTAGACTTAGCGACTCAAAAATGATTGAGTTTTATGACAACGAACTATTCAAGTCGATGCAGTGCTAAGTTGATCATTGGCTTCATATAGCCTGTTCAATATTTTATTCACATGGTAATTCTGCTGATAACGCCTGATAAATTTTGCTGTGCAACAACTGTAAAGAGTCGGCAGAGGCTGGGAGTTGTTCAACCGTTCGGCCGACTATGCGTTCAATCAGCTGATCGCGGGTTGCTTTTGTTGGGATACACACTTCGGTGATTTGCTTTTTTGACGTCTCGTTACCGACTCGGGTTTGGTAGGCTCGGTCTGAAAAACCGCCAGCACTTTCTCTAATCTTATATTGGTAACTCGTATTTAAAGCGCCTGCGAGAAACCCCTGAATGTAATAAGTACAGGCTTTAGTTGAGCTGTCAGACGACGCATTTTTTAGCGACATGCAAGATGAAAGTACTAATTGTGCTTCATTTTTATCGGTATTTGCAGATGCTGGTAACGAGAAAGATAGCAATAATAGCGCTAAGAGTTGGATGATCTTCATGTAGCCCCCTTTTTATAATGGCTTAATCACAGATAAACATTAGCAAAACTAAAATTTATCAATGTTAGCAACAGCAAGTTTTCAGGTGCAGGCTGTTAGTCGCTTGCTAACCTATCAATGACTTTGCTTAAGGCAGTGTTTTATCGTCGATTTTATTCAGTTAGGTATTATTACAATTTGTACCTGGATAGGTATCGATATACTGACTGCTTTCAACTAATAAAGTAATTGCTAAAACACTGCAGCTATAACAAAGGTTTAACAAATGAAACCTTGGCGGAAACAATTAATTTACACTGTTAATCTATTTATAACACAAATGATTTAAGTTTAAATACTAAGTGAGTGTAAAGTCGCATATTTTTCGTTATATGAAGGAATTTTTCAGTTACTTACCTAAGTCCTTGCTGAGCCTAGGCTGTAGGCTACTTTTAAACTGGTTTTAGTTTAAAACGCCAGTTAATTAAGGTGCTGTTTCACGATTTTAAGGTGTGTTATTGCCTTGTGTTTAGGTTTTAATGGCGTTTTCTGCGGCAAGTTTTGTCAGGCTTTAGTTGAAAGCTCTAAATTGAGGGCTCTAAATT
>NZ_JBFRJJ010000062.1:0-15534 GCF_041468785.1 Shewanella sp. 10N.286.52.E4 | reverse complement strand
TTCAAATTTTTCTTTAGCCACGATATATTCCTTTCTTTTCAGAAGTGCTCGATTACGAGCTATATAACATTTAGTAAAGCACCTAAGTTTTTAGGTACGTGATTCAATAATCGCATTTGCAATGTTTGATGGTGCGTCAGCATACTTAGCAAACTCCATAGAGTAAGAAGCACGCCCCTGAGTTGCACTTCGCAAATCAGTTGCATAACCAAACATTTCTGATAGTGGAACTGTCGCATGGATAATTTTAACACCACCCAAGCCATCGTCCATACCATCAATAACACCACGACGTCGGTTTAAGTCACCTACTACATCGCCCATGTTATTTTCTGGCGTGGTAATTTCCACTTTCATTGTAGGTTCTAGTAGCACAGGGCTTGCTTCTAGCGCACCCTTTTTGAAGCCCATTGAACCTGCAATTTTGAAAGCCATCTCATTTGAATCGACATCATGATATGAGCCATCAAATAAAGTCACTTTCACATCGAGCATAGGATAACCGGCTAAAACACCGTTTTTCATTTGCTCTTGAATACCTTTGTCTACTGAAGGGATGAATTCACGAGGAACTGCACCACCAACAACTTCATTGACAAATTCATAGCCAGCACCATCTTCCAATGGTTCAACCTTAAGCCAAACATGACCAAATTGACCACGTCCACCTGATTGACGTATGAATTTACCTTCCACTTCAACTGAAGAGCGAATCGTTTCACGATAGGCAACCTGAGGTTTACCTACGTTACATTCGACATTAAATTCGCGACGCATGCGGTCAACGATAATATCTAAATGTAATTCACCCATGCCAGAAATCAATGTTTGAGCTGACTCTTCATCAGTTTCCACTCTAAAAGAAGGATCTTCAGCAGCTAACTTTTGTAGCGCAATCCCCATTTTATCTTGGTCTGCTTTAGAGCGAGGCTCAACGGCAATGGTAATTACAGGTTCTGGAAACTCCATACGCTCTAGAATCACTTTATGATCGTTTGCGCAAAGAGTATCGCCTGTTGTCACATCTTTTAAACCGATTGCCGCAGCAATATCACCAGCACGAACTTCTTTCAGTTCAGTACGGTCATTAGCATGCATTTGTACGATTCGACCGACACGCTCACGTTTCTGTTTAACAGAATTGTAAACCGCAGCACCCGACTCTAGTACGCCTGAATATACACGGATAAAGGTTAAAGTTCCAACAAATGGATCAGTCGCAATCTTAAACGCTAACGCAGCAAATGGTGCGTTATCGTCCGATGGGCGTTCTACTTCATTCTCGTTCTCATCGACACCCTTAATTGCAGGAACTTCGACAGGAGCAGGAAGGTAGTCAACTACCGCATCCAACACCGCCTGAACACCTTTGTTCTTAAAAGCAGAACCACAAGTTGCTAAAACGATTTCGTTGTTAATTGTGCGCTGACGTAGTGCTAACTTAATCTCTGCTTCAGATAAAGTGCCTTCTTCAAGGTACTTTTCCATCAGTTCATCAGAGGCTTCGGCTGCACTTTCCACAAGATACTCATGCATTTCTTCAGCCTTGGCTAAAAGATCTGCGGGAATTTCTTCATAAGAGAAAGTCGTACCCTGATCTTCTTCAGACCAGTTAATCGCTTTCATCTTAATTAAATCAATAACCCCTTTGAAGTTTTCTTCTGCACCAATATTTAATTGAATTGGAACACAAGTAGCACCTAAGCGGTTACGGATTTGGTCAATGACACTATCAAAGTCAGCACCAGCACGATCCATCTTATTGACGAAAACCATGCGTGGGACTTCATACTTGTTGGCTTGACGCCAAACAGTCTCAGATTGAGGCTCTACACCTGATGAACCGCAGAATACAACCACAGCGCCATCAAGTACGCGTAACGAGCGCTCGACTTCAATAGTAAAATCAACGTGACCAGGGGTATCGATGATATTAATGCGATGTTCGGTGAATTGAGCATCCATACCACGCCAGAAAGTCGTCACAGCAGCTGAGGTGATAGTAATACCACGCTCTTGCTCTTGTACCATCCAGTCAGTAGTAGCGGCGCCGTCATGCACCTCACCGATTTTATGAGACAAACCGGTATAGAACAGAACACGTTCTGTTGTGGTAGTTTTACCTGCATCCACATGAGCAACAATACCGATATTTCGATAACGCTCAATTGGGGTTGTACGAGCCACTATTTATACCCTCTCACCTAAAGCTATGCTTTAGTAAATATCAACAATATGGAGTGGGCTAACGCCCACTCCATCAAATTACCAACGGTAATGAGCAAAGGCTTTGTTAGCTTCAGCCATGCGATGCACGTCTTCACGCTTCTTAACAGCAGTACCTTTGTTTTCAGATGCGTCTAACATTTCACCTGCTAGACGTAGAGCCATAGATTTTTCACCACGCTTGCGAGCAGCTTCAACTAACCAGCGCATCGCTAGTGCGTTACGACGCACTGGACGAACTTCACATGGTACTTGATAAGTAGAACCACCAACACGACGAGATTTAACCTCGACTGATGGGCGAACGTTATCAAGAGCTGCTTCAAGGATACTTAAATGATCTTCGCTTTTTTTCTCAGCGACAACATCAAGAGCCTTGTAGATAATTTTTTCAGAAGTTGACTTTTTACCGTCAACCATAATGACGTTGATGAACTTAGCCAACAACTCACTTTTAAACTTTGGATCTGGTAGGATTTTACGTTGTCCTACAACGCGACGTCTTGGCATAACAATTCTCCGTATGCTTCAGGTATTTCCAAAACTGGAATATTTATAACTAGCTTGGCCTTACTTAAACGGACAAGTTATGACTTAGGACGCTTAGCACCGTACTTAGAACGGCCTTGGCGACGAGCACTAACGCCAGCACAATCTAATGCACCGCGAATAGTGTGGTAACGCACACCCGGTAGATCTTTAACACGACCGCCACGGATTAGAATTACACTATGTTCCTGCAAGTTGTGACCTTCACCACCGATGTACGAAGTAACTTCGAAACCGTTAGTTAAGCGAACACGTGCTACTTTACGTAGTGCAGAGTTAGGTTTTTTAGGTGTTGTAGTGTAAACACGAGTACAAACACCACGTTTTTGTGGACACGAATCCAACGCTGGCACATTAGTCTTTTCGACTTTTGGCGAGCGAGGCTTACGTACCAACTGGTTTACAGTTGCCATGAATAGCTCCGTTCAGTTGAATAATCTCAACAATTTTGTGTGAAAAATCTATATCCCACTATGATGGGACGCGAAAGTTTAGAAAGGTATTGGCCAACTGTCAAGAAATAGACAACTTTTCGTGCAATTCCCAATAAAAAAGGCGCCAAAGGCGCCTTTTTTTAACATAACGTTTACTTTAGTCAGCACTTCCGGCCAAGTTAAGTAAGTCGGCTAAGTTTTTCTCTGCTTCACTAGCAGTGATGACTGGCGCTTCTGCACCTTCATCTTTAACATTAGCACGCGCTTCGTTACGAGCGGTGTGATACGCATAACCAGTACCAGCTGGGATCAGACGACCAACGATTACGTTTTCTTTCAGACCACGTAATTGATCACTCTTACCACCAACAGCGGCTTCAGTTAGTACACGCGTCGTTTCTTGGAACGATGCAGCAGAGATGAATGATTCAGTAGCCAAAGAAGCTTTGGTAATACCGAGTAATTCACGCTCAAACTTAGCAGGCGCTTTGCCTTGAGCTTCAAGCTCACGGTTAGCAATGTTCACGCGAGCAACTTCTGCTTGTTCACCAGCTAAGAAGTTCGAATCACCAGCATCAGTGATTAAGCACTTACGTAGCATTTGGCGAATGATAACTTCAATATGCTTATCGTTGATTTTTACGCCCTGTAGACGGTAAACGTCTTGGACTTCATCAACAATGTAGTTAGCAACATGATGGATACCACGTAAACGCAAGATGTCATGTGCAGCTTCTGGGCCGTCAGCGATAACTTCACCACGTTCAACTTTTTCACCTTCGAACACGTTAAGATTACGCCACTTAGGGATCATCTCTTCGTAGTGTTCACTGCCATCAGCAGGACTGATAACTAGACGAACCTTACCTTTAGTCTCTTTACCAAACGAAATGGTACCTGAGATTTCAGCAAGAATAGCGGGTTCTTTTGGCTTACGCGCTTCGAACAAGTCAGCAACTCGTGGTAGACCACCGGTAATATCGCGTGTTTTAGACGATTCTTGAGGAATACGTGCTAATGCGTCACCAACGTTGATTTCAGAGTTATCATCTTTAGCTACAATCGCATTACCTGGTAAGAAGTATTGCGCAGGTACTTCAGTACCCGGGATCATAAGATCATTACCGCTATTGTCGATTAGACGAATAGCAGGACGCATTTCTTTACCTGCAGTAGGACGAGCACCTGGATCGATAACGACAACCGAAGAAAGACCTGTTAAGTCGTCTGTTTGACGCGTCATAGTAACGCCTTCAATCATATCGACGAATTTAACCGTACCCGCAACTTCTGAAATGATAGGGTGAGTATGTGGGTCCCAGTTCGCAATAATTGCGCCTGATGTCACTTCCGTATCTTCAAGTTGTTCTAGTACTGTACCGTAAGGTACACGGTAACGTTCTTTCTCACGACCAAGTTCATCAATAATCGCAACTTCAGAAGAACGCGATACGATAACCAGTTTGTTCTCGATGCTAGTAACGTGTTTAGCGTTATGTAACTTCAGAGTACCACTGTTTTTAACTTGAACATTGTTGTCAGCTGAGTCACGAGATGCAGCACCACCAATATGGAAGGTACGCATCGTAAGCTGTGTACCTGGCTCACCAATTGACTGAGCAGCTACAACACCGATAGCTTCACCGTGGTTAATAATATGACCACGTGCTAAATCACGACCGTAACAAGCAGCACACACACCGAAGTCGGTTTCACAAGAAATAACAGAACGAACGATAACTTCATCGACGCTATGCTCTTCTAATAGATCACACCAAGCTTCATCTAGTAATGTGTTACGTGGAGCCAATACTTTTTCAGTACCTGGCTCAAGTACGTCAACTGAGACGACACGACCTAGAACACGTTCACGAAGAGGTTCTTTAACATCACCACCTTCAATCAACGGCTTCATAGTCAAACCACCAACAGAACCACAATCATCTTCAATAACAACTAAATCTTGTGCAACATCAACAAGACGACGAGTTAGGTAACCCGAGTTAGCTGTTTTCAATGCGGTATCGGCAAGACCTTTACGCGCACCGTGAGTAGAGATGAAGTATTGTGATACGTTCAGACCTTCACGGAAGTTAGCAGTAATTGGGGTTTCGATGATTGAGCCATCCGGCTTAGCCATCAGACCACGCATACCCGCTAGCTGACGAATCTGTGCAGCACTACCACGAGCGCCCGAGTCAGCCATCATATAGATGCTGTTAAACGAATCTTGCTCTTCTTCTTCGCCATCACGGTTGATAACAACTTCTTTTTTCAAGTTGTCCATCATCGCTTTAGAGATTTTGTCGTTGGTGCTTGCCCAGATATCGATAACTTTGTTGTAACGCTCACCAGCGGTAACAAGACCTGATTGGAACTGCTCTTGAATTTCAAGCACTTCACGTTCAGCTTCTTCAACTAAAGTGTACTTCTCATCCGGGATAACCATATCGTTGATACCAACAGAGGCACCAGAGATAGTCGCATAACGGAAACCGGTATACATTAATTGGTCAGCGAAGATAACAGTATCTTTAAGACCTAGTGTACGGTAACAAGTGTTCAGCAATTTCGAGATTTGCTTCTTACCCATGTTCTGGTTAACCAGTTCATACGGTAAGCCTTTTGGCAATATCTGCGATAACAATGCACGACCGACTGTAGTATCTACGATACGACGGTTTTGAGTCTTCTCACCATTATCTGTTACTGAAGTTTCTGTAATGCGAACTTTTACACGAGCATGCAATTCTGCAGCGCCGGTAGCGTAAGCTTTTTCAACTTCATCAACAGACATAAATGACATGCCTTCACCGCGACCGTTCACACATTCTCGGCTAGTGTAGTAAAGACCTAATACAACGTCTTGTGACGGAGTAATTACAGGCTCACCATTCGCAGGAGAAAGAATGTTGTTAGTCGACATCATTAACGAACGAGCTTCTAATTGAGCTTCAAGCGTTAACGGTACGTGCACAGCCATTTGGTCACCATCGAAGTCGGCGTTATATGCCGCACATACTAATGGATGCAATTGGATTGCTTTACCTTCAATAAGAACTGGTTCAAATGCTTGAATACCCAGTCTATGAAGTGTTGGTGCACGGTTAAGCATTACTGGATGTTCACGAATTACTTCGTCTAGTACATCCCATACTTCAGCCTGTTCACGCTCAACCATTTTCTTAGCAGCTTTAATAGTCGTAGCTAAACCGCGACCCTCTAACTTGCCATAGATGAATGGTTTGAATAGCTCAAGTGCCATCTTCTTAGGAAGACCACACTGATGCAAACGTAAAGTAGGACCTACGGTAATAACCGAACGACCAGAGTAATCTACACGCTTACCAAGTAAGTTCTGACGGAAACGACCTTGCTTACCTTTGATCATATCAGCCAAAGATTTAAGAGGACGCTTGTTAGAACCTGTAATAGCACGACCACGACGACCATTATCTAATAGTGCATCTACAGACTCTTGTAACATACGCTTTTCGTTACGTACGATAATGTCTGGAGCAGCTAGATCTAATAGACGCTTTAGACGGTTGTTACGGTTGATTACACGACGGTAAAGGTCGTTCAAATCAGACGTAGCAAAACGTCCGCCATCTAGTGGTACTAGAGGACGTAAATCAGGTGGTAGAACTGGTAAAACTTTTAAGATCATCCACTCAGGCTTGTTGCCAGAAGTGAAGAATGCTTCCATCAGTTTAAGGCGCTTAGTGACCTTCTTACGACGGGTTTCAGAGTTAATTGAAGGTAACTCTTCACGCATTTGATCAATTTGTTCTTCTAAATTGATTGCACGTAGCAAGTCTAAGACTGCTTCAGCACCCATTTTAGCTTCGAACTCGTCACCGTATTCTTCTAATGCATCAAGATATGTTTCTTCTGTCAGCATTTGGCCGCGTTCAAGGCTGGTCATGCCAGGCTCGATCACAACGAAAGATTCAAAATACAGTACGCGCTCAATATCACGTAATGTCATATCAAGCATCAAACCGATACGACTCGGAAGTGATTTCAAGAACCAAATATGTGCAACTGGGCTTGCAAGATCAATATGACCCATACGCTCACGACGTACTTTAGTCTGTGTAACTTCAACGCCACACTTCTCACAAATAACACCACGGTGCTTCAAACGCTTGTATTTACCACACAAACATTCGTAATCTTTTACAGGACCGAAAATACGCGCACAAAATAAACCTTCACGTTCAGGTTTAAAAGTACGGTAGTTAATTGTCTCTGGCTTTTTAACTTCACCAAAAGACCAAGAACGGATTAGGTCAGGCGAAGCCAGACCAATTTTGATTCCGTTAAATTCTTCAGTCTTGCTTTGCTGTTTAAGAAACTTTAATAAGTCTTTCACGTTTCTCTCCTGAAGGAGTTAAACCGGATGCTTTGCTAAGCAAAGCATCCTTGGTTACCAAACATTGCTTAAGAGCGATGCTTACTCTTGATCCAACTCGATATTAATACCAAGTGAACGAATTTCCTTCAACAATACGTTGAAAGACTCAGGCATGCCTGGGTGCATCTGATGGTTACCGTCGACGATGTTTTTATACATCTGAGTACGACCGTTAACGTCATCTGATTTAACCGTTAGCATTTCCTGAAGAGTATATGCAGCACCGTATGCTTCTAGTGCCCATACTTCCATCTCACCGAAACGTTGACCACCAAATTGAGCTTTACCGCCCAATGGTTGTTGAGTTACTAAGCTGTACGAACCGGTTGAACGGGCGTGCATCTTGTCATCAACTAAATGGTTCAATTTAAGCATGTACATGTAACCAACAGTTACTTTACGCTCAAATTCGTTACCGGTACGGCCGTCACATAACGTCAACTGGCCTGAGTCAGGTAATCCTGCTAATAGCAGCATTTCCTTGATCTCTTTCTCTTTAGCACCATCGAAAGCTGGTGTAGCAACTGGAATACCACCTTTAAGGTTTTTAGCCAGACGCACTACTTCATGATCAGAGAATGTATTGATATCGACTTTCTGAAGAACGTCGTCACCTAGATCATAAACTTTCTGAATATAATCGCGAAGTTCAGCAATTTCACGTTGCTCTTCAAGCATAGCAGTAATTCGATTACCGATACCCTTTGCAGCAGCCCCCATGTGAACCTCTAATACCTGACCAATGTTCATACGCGATGGTACGCCCAATGGGTTTAGTACGATATCTACTGGATCACCAGTTTCATCGTATGGCATGTCTTCAATAGGACAAATCTTAGAAATTACACCTTTGTTACCGTGACGACCCGCCATCTTATCACCAGGCTGGATAGTACGTTTAACTGCAAGGTAAACCTTAACAATCTTCAGTACACCAGGTGCTAAGTCATCACCTTGGGTGATCTTACGACGTTTAACTTCAAACTTCTTATCAAAGTCAGCTTTTAGCTCTTCATGTTGCTCAGCTAATTGCTCAAGCTCAGTTTGCTTCGCTTCATCTTCGATAACCTGAATCAACACATCTTTACGTGGTAATTCAGCGATTTTCTCCTGAGAGAAACCTGCAGCAAGTAACAAGTTACGCGCACGGCTCAAAACACCTTCTTCAAGGATTTGGAACTCTTCGCCTAAATCTTTACGAGCTTGGCCAACATGCATCTCTTCAATTTCAAGCGCACGTTTATCTTTTTCGATACCGTCACGAGTGAATACTTGAACATCGATGATGGTGCCTTTAACAGAGTTAGGTACACGTAAAGAGCTGTCCTTAACATCAGAAGCTTTTTCACCAAAAATAGCTCGGAGGAGTTTCTCTTCTGGAGTCAGCTGTGTTTCACCTTTAGGTGTCACTTTACCAACTAGAATGTCGCCGCCTTTGACTTCAGCACCAATGTAAACAATACCTGACTCATCTAATTTAGACAGAGCAGATTCACCTACATTTGGAATATCAGCAGTAATTTCTTCGCTACCTAGTTTCGTATCACGAGCAATACATGAAAGCTCTTGAATATGAATAGTAGTGAAACGATCCTCTTGCGCTACGCGCTCAGAGATTAAGATCGAATCTTCGAAGTTATAACCGTTCCAAGGCATGAATGCGATACGCATGTTTTGACCTAAAGCCAAGTCACCTAAATCGGTAGACGGACCATCAGCTAAAACATCACCACGAACAATTGGGTCACCAACAGAACAACAAGGGCGTTGGTTAATACAAGTGTTTTGGTTAGAACGAGTGTATTTAGTTAAGTTATAGATATCGATACCGGCTTCGCCTGGCGTCAATTCTGCCTCGTTAACTTTTACTACGATACGACCAGCATCAACATAGTCGATAACACCACCACGTTTCGCAGCAACAACAACACCTGAGTCAACAGCAAGAGTACGTTCAATACCAGTACCAACAAGAGGCTTATCAGCTCTTAAAGTCGGTACGGCTTGACGTTGCATGTTTGCACCCATCAATGCACGGTTAGCATCATCGTGTTCTAAGAACGGAATTAGTGATGCTGCAACAGAAATAATCTGTTGTGGTGATACATCCATATACTGGATATCAGCAGCACGCATAAAGGTAGATTCACCTTTATGACGACAAGCAATTTGCTCTTCAAGCATACGGTTTGAAGAATCAATTTCAATGTTTGCCTGTGCAATCACATATCGGCCTTCTTCGATTGCTGATAAGTATTCAACTTCATCAGTAACCACACAATCAACCACTTTACGATAAGGGGTTTCAAGGAAGCCATACGAGTTTGTACGCGCGAAACTTGCCAATGAGTTAATTAGACCAATGTTTGGTCCCTCTGGCGTTTCAATCGGACACAAACGACCGTAGTGAGTTGGATGTACGTCACGTACTTCGAAACCAGCGCGTTCACGTGTTAAACCACCAGGACCAAGAGCAGAAATACGACGCTTATGCGTTACTTCTGACAACGGGTTGTTTTGATCCATGAACTGTGACAATTGTGAAGAACCAAAGAATTCTTTCACTGCCGCAGAGATAGGCTTAGCGTTAATTAGATCTTGTGGCATAAGCTCATTCAGATCGCCTAAAGATAGACGTTCACGAACAGCACGCTCAACACGAACTAGACCAACACGGAATTGGTTTTCAGCCATTTCACCTACGCTACGAATACGACGGTTACCTAGATGGTCAATATCATCGACTTCATCGTAACCGTTACGGATTTCGATGATTTTCTTCATAACGTGTACGATGTCTTCTTTAGACAGTACGCCAGCACCTTCGTCATCAGCAATCTCAAGACGACGGTTGAACTTCATACGACCTACTTTAGATAAGTCATAACGTTCTTCACTGAAGAACAAGTTCTGGAATAAGCCTTCAGCAGCATCTTTGGTTGGTGGCTCACCAGGACGCATCATACGGTAGATCTCAACTAATGCTTCTAAGCGGTTAGTTGTTGAATCAATGCGTAATGTGTCTGAGATGTATGCACCATGATCCAAATCGTTGATAAACAATGTATCAACGTCTTTGATACCCGCTAAAGAAAGTTTAGCTAGGTCTTCAAGGGTGATTTCGGCATTTGCGCTAACAAGTACTTCACCAGTATCTGTATCGATGTAATCTTGAGCAGCGTATTTACCAACGATATAGTCAACTGGTACTTCAAGTTCAGTTGTATTGGTTTTTTCAAGCTGCTTAATATGACGAGCAGTAATACGACGACCAGATTCAACAAGTAATTTGCCTTCAGAATCTTTAATGTCATAACTTGCTGTCTCACCACGGAGGCGATCAGGCACAAGTGCCATAACAAGTGAATCTTGCTTAATCTTGAACTGAATACGTTCGAAGAATAAGTCTAAGATTTCTTGAGTAGAAAACTCTAATGCACGTAGCATGATCGTCGCTGGTAATTTACGACGACGGTCAATACGTACAAATAAGGCATCTTTTGGATCAAATTCAAAGTCAAGCCATGAACCACGGTAAGGAATAATACGTGCGTTATATAGCACCTTACCAGAAGAGTGGGTTTTACCACGGTCATGATCAAAGAATACACCAGGTGAACGGTGTAACTGAGACACGATAACACGCTCAGTACCATTGATAACAAAAGTACCGTTATCAGTCATTAATGGGATATCACCCATGTAGACTTCTTGTTCTTTAATATCTTTAACTGTGCCTGGCGCAGCTTCACGGTCATATAAAACCATACGCAATTTCACGCGTAATGGCGCTGAATATGTAACACCGCGGATCTGACACTCTTTCACATCAAAAACTGGCTCGCCTAGCTTGTAACTGACATATTGCAGTTCAGAATTGCCAGAAAAGCTCTTGATGGGAAAAACGCTACGGAATGCAGCTTCAAAGCCGCGTTCACCCGTAGGATCTTGATCGGTGAACTTCTTAAAAGAGTCTAACTGAATAGACAATAGGTACGGAATATCCAAAACTTTTTGACGTTTGCCAAAGTCTTTACGAATACGCTTCTTTTCAGAATAGGAGTAAACCATGGGTTTCCTCTACTTACGAGATGTGACCAAGACTGAAATAATATAAGTATTATAACAGCACGTTTGCCCATCACCGTTGATGGCAAGAACCTAACCAGTAATCTCTGCTAGGAACTGCTAATAACTGGCGACAAACGGTGAATAAAAAATCGCCTGCGCATATAGCGCAAAAAAGGCCGACGGTTAAAAAACCGCCAGCCTCCGCCCGATTTCTCGGGAGGTGGTAAGTTAGAGTATAACTTACTTAACTTCTACTTCAGCGCCAGCAGCTTCTAGATCGCCTTTAAGGGCTTCTGCTTCTTCTTTAGTGATAGCTTCTTTAACTGCAACTGGTGCAGATTCAGCCATAGCTTTAGCTTCTTTCAGGCCAAGACCTGTAGCGCCACGAAGTGCTTTAATAACAGCAACTTTGTTAGCACCGAAAGAAGTCATAACAACGTCAAATTCGGTTTGCTCAGCAGCAGCTGCGCCGCCTTCTGCGCCGCCAGCAACTACTGCTGCAGCAGCTGAAACGCCGAATTTCTCTTCCATTGCTTCGATAAGTTCAACAACTTCCATTACAGACATTTCTGCGAAAGCTTCTAAGATTTGGTCTTTTGTGATAGACATAACAAAAAATTCCTATTGTACTGAATTCAATAAATTTAAGCGGCTAATAAAATATTAAGCTGCTTCTTTTTGATCGCGAAGAGCGGCCAATGTACGAACAAACTTGCCAGCAGATGCTTCTTTCATAGTCATCATCAACTGAGCTAGTGCTTCGTCGTAAGTTGGTAATTTCGCTAAACGATCAATATCTGCTGCAGGGATTACTTCCCCTTCAAAGGCTGCTGCTTTAATTTCAAACTTTTCTTGTGCAGTTGCGAAATCTTTTAGAAGACGCGCTGCAGCACCTGGGTGCTCAGTAGAAAATGCAATTAAAGTAGGACCAGTAAACGTGTCAGATAGGCACTCAAAATCAGTACCAACTACAGCGCGTTTAACTAATGTATTACGTACTACACGTACATAAACACCAGCTTCACGAGCTGCTTTACGCAGACCGGTCATATCACCTACAGTTACACCGCGTGAATCGGCTACAACTGCAGATAAAGCACCTTTGGCTGCTTCGTTGACTTCAGCAACAATCGCTTTTTTGTCTTCGAGTCTTAATGCCATTGGCTTTACTCCTGGATTCTACCTAGGGATATCCCTAGTATTTACCATATTAAACACTTATGTGTTTAACGACTTACGGTGCAGATTTCCAGCAGAACAAAATCTATCTGGGGGGTCTGACACCGTCTACGTAGGAAATTAAGTTATCCTAAGAAAACACCTACGGTCTTGGACGGAAACCTGTTTTCAACATTGTCGAAAACAGACCTCAACCCACAAAGTGCGCGCATTATAGACTAATACGCTCGCTTTGTATATTACTTAGCTTCTTCCAGAGTTCCCTGGTCGACAACTACACCTGCACCCATAGTGGTAGAGATGCTAACTTTTTTCACGTATACGCCTTTAGCAACTGCAGGCTTAGCCTTTTTCAGTGCTGCGACTAACGCTTCTAAGTTTTCTTTAAGCTGTGCTGGTTCAAAATCCACTTTACCGATAGTAGTGTGGATAATGCCATTCTTGTCGTTACGGTAACGAACTTGACCGGCTTTGGCATTTTTAACTGCTTCAGCAACATTTGGCGTTACTGTACCAGTTTTTGGGTTAGGCATTAGACCACGTGGGCCTAAGATTTGACCTAACTGACCAACAACGCGCATTGCATCTGGAGATGCGATAACTACGTCGAAGTTCATTTCGCCAGCTTTAACTTGTGCAGCAAGTTCGTCCATACCAACTAACTCTGCACCAGCTTCTTTAGCTGCTTCAGCGTTTGCGCCCTGTGTGAACACAGCAACACGAACTTCACGGCCAGTACCATGTGGTAATACTGTAGCGCCACGAACGTTTTGATCTGATTTACGAGGATCAATACCTAGGTTAACAGCAACGTCAACACTTTCTACGAATTTAGCAGTAGCAAGTTCTTTTAATAAAGAAACAGCTTCATTGATATCGTAGCTTTTAGTTCCGTCGATTTTCTCGCGGATTACGCGCATGCGCTTAGTTAGCTTTGCCATTATATTAGTCCTCTACTACCAAACCCATTGAACGTGCAGTACCTTCAATTGAACGCATCATCGCTTCAACATCGGCACCAGTCATATCAGTCGCTTTTGTTTCAGCAATTTCCTGAACAGCGCTGCGCTTGATAGTTCCAACTTTTTCGGTATTTGGACGGCCAGAACCAGACTTAAGACCGGCAGCTTTCAATAATAAGAAAGATGCTGGAGGAGTCTTAGTTTCGAACGTGAAAGAACGATCGTTGTATACAGTGATAACAACAGGAATCGGCATACCTTTGTCGAACTTTTCAGTACGAGCGTTGAATGCTTTACAGAATTCCATGATGTTCACACCTTTTTGACCTAGAGCAGGACCAACTGGTGGAGACGGGTTTGCAGCACCGGCTGCTACTTGTAGCTTAATATAAGCTTCAATTTTCTTTGCCATGTCGACATTTCCTCAATTTGGGTTCAAACGCTATCGGCTACATGCCAATGAGCTCCCCTTGAAAACAACGGGTGCGGATTATACTAAAATCCGCACCCGCAAACAAATACTATTTGTATTTAATTTAATCAGTTCTTTTCAACTTGCTGGAAGTCTAACTCAACTGGAGTAGAACGACCGAAGATCATTACTGAAACCTTAACGCGGTTCTTATCGTAATCAACTTCTTCAATGGTGCCATTAAAGTCAGCAAATGGACCATCGTTAACACGAACAACTTCACCAGGTTCAAACATAACGCGATGAGTAGGAGACTCAACGGTATCTTGTAAACGCTGAAGAATGGCATCCGCTTCTTTGTCTGAGATTGGTGCTGGACGATCTGAAGTCCCACCAATGAAGCCCATTACTCGTGGAATGCTTTTCACTAAGTGCCAGCTTTCGTCATTCATTTCCATTTGGACTAATACATAGCCAGGGAAGAATTTACGTTCGCTCTTGCGACGTTGACCATCACGCATTTCAACTACTTCTTCAGTCGGCACTAATACCTCTGCAAAGTAATCTTCCATGTTGTGCATCTTAATATGTTCAAGCAATGTTTTTACTACTCGGCCTTCATAGCCTGAGAATGCTTGAATGACATACCATCTTTTTTTTGCTTCTGTTGCTTCAGTCATGTAAATGCCTATACGCCAGTAATTAGGTTAACAACGCGCAATAGTACCCAGTCGAAACCCCAAAGGATAACGGCTACGACAGCTGTTGCAGCAAGAACAATGAATGTTGTGTTCAGCGCTTCTTGACGCGTAGGCCAAACCACTTTACGTACTTCAATGTGAGCTTCACGAGCAAAAGATAAAGCTTCTTTACCCTTTACCGTTTGCAGAGCAATAAAGCCTGCAATTACAAAGGCAACAATTACGCCTAATGCGCGTACTACAACACTGGCTTCGCCAAATGCTTGGTTGCCAATAACAGCGGCGGCAATCAATATAACTGCAATGCCCCACTTAACAATATCCAGAGAATTATTCTGGTTTTCAGTATTTGTCGTCATCGGTTGGTTCCGTTACTCACTAAGACCTGAGCTTAAATTTGATAAATATGTACCATTTTATCAAATAGTACTTCCGAGTTTAGCCACGAAAAGCATCAGCTCAGGGTCAAAAATCGGCCATAGATTGTATTCTTATTCTAGTCAGTTCGCAAGGTCGACACTAGAGAACATAAGCAAAAGTTAAAAAAAATCTATAAAACAAAAAAAGGAAGCCGAAGCTT
>NZ_JBFRJJ010000061.1:0-23380 GCF_041468785.1 Shewanella sp. 10N.286.52.E4 | reverse complement strand
GTCTACCGCAGGTCAAGAACATTTGTATAGTGCGCATGCGCGTTTATTTGGCAAAATGCGCATGCACATTTAATAAACCGATTATTTAAGCCTTACTAAAGTAAAGCTATTGATTTATAAGCACTCTACCAGAGTGGTATTGGATAAACGAGCACAAACATTTGCAAAATGAGCATTGAAATTGCTGCCTTATCAGAAGCAATCAGCAGCAGTCACTTATTGATTAGCAAAAGTATCTTACTTATCTGTACTGCTTATCGGGTGTAACTCTCAACGGGACAAAAATGTTTAAGGCCACCAATTCTATACTTCATTTATATTCGCTCAGTTACAGCAGACCATTACTTCAATCTAATCCACTGCCTGCCGCAGGAATGTTCAGGATGAACTGAATGTCGCGATCACATGGATGTGAAAGAGTGACCTTTTGTGCAGATACATCCAAGACACGCCGTAAACAAATCCCAGTGGGCTCTGCGAAAACATCCATGTTTTCGAAGGTCTTGAACGTATCTACACTGGGTTTATTGTCTCTTCGATTTGACTGCATTGGTGATAGTTTAAAGAGCCAAAGCTAGTAGAACTTACATTTAAAAGACTCCATTTGAATTGAGGACGCTGAAGAAAATAGCGTGAGCCTGACAGCATTAAGAATGGGTGGCCTTATAATTTTTTATAGCTGCTACCAGATTTTCCACCAAGATTTTTTAACACCTGGGTGGGATAGAACTAGATACTGCGGTTCGCTTTCGGAACCGGAATCTGAAATACCCGTGATTTTTACTTTAACATTAAATGGCTCTTGCTCTTGGCTACTGCCGTCTAGCCAGATAAATGTGAATTCACGTTTATCTCTTACATTTTTAGCTGGAGTAACAGGTTCTCCAGTAAACAATTGATCTTCAAACTTACCCTCTACGATTTCGAAGGTATAACCTTGTGGGTTTTCAGGCAGGCTAGTTAACTGGAGAGTTACAAGGCCTGCATCAGAAGTAGATGCAAAGTTTCCATCATCAGTTCCCCGTCTGATCGATTGAACTATAAAGTTCGGTTTTACAGCATCTACCTTTTCTTCGGAGTTACTTTCAAAGCCCGTAAGCATTTGTGCAAAAGACCCAGCAAAAGAGATGCAAGGAATTAATGTAAGTAAGAGAAGTCGTTTTTTCATCTGATGTCTCAGGTTGTATGCAGCTTACGCCCAGTTAATAAGTGAACCATGTGCTGGCAGGCTATTTGCTCAGCAGATGGCATGACAGCCTTGATGAATCTAAATTTAGCAGCTTGTTAAAGAGCATTTGGCGTTAATCCAATGTCTGCACATATTTCCGGTAAAATTTCCTCAGTGAGACCAGTTGGAAGTTCATTTAGTTTAGGCAAAGCCAATTGAAGTTGAGTAACTTCATCTTCGTTCATAATACCTTCAATCCAAGACTTAAAGAAAGAGACTCTAGAATATACTTCTGTAACTCCGTACTTGCCTATTCCTCCACCTTCAACTCTTGAGCTAATGCCCAACAAATAATTTGTATTGGAAGTTTTGATATAAGCTGGCCCGCCGCTATCACCTCCACCAGACACTCCTTCCAAAGGTAAAGCTGAATTGTCACGATCAAATTTAAACTTTAAAAGTGGTCCATTAGTAAAGATGACTTTATTTTCAGCTTTTCTTAGAACCCCAGCATTTTCGTAATTATCTATTGTTTGCCCTGTTAATCCGTTGCCTGTTCCACCAACACCTATAAACCAAGTTGACTTTCCAACCTCATCTGAATATTCGTAAATAGTTGCAGGTTCAATTTCTTTAACGGGGTTAACTAATTTTACTAATGCGATATCGTGACTTTTACCTGGCTTGTAATGCTTGTGCACGAATATCCGTTCAACTTTATGTAGACCATTGTTTAAAGCGATATAACTATCAGAGTTTACACAAAATGTTGCATGCGCGGCGGTTACAATCCATTTAGGTTTAATCAATGTCCCATGAGCGCCATCAACATAAAATGTCGCTAATGGTTCAAAGTCATCAGGAGAAGCAAGGTACTTTTCACCATTAACATCATGTCGTACTACTATTGCTGACACTGATTGGGTTAGAAAAACTAAAATAAAACCTAGGATTATACGCATGACTTTCCTTTGCAATTTAAACAACTTGTTAGCTTTAATTAAATCCAGATGTCGTTATCAGCAGTTAACTCGCCACCTGCCTCTCCAGTGTTTGTGACACCTTGGGGCTCAACAAGTAAAACCTGACAAAGTCCTTTAGCAAATGGTTTATGCTCAACACCTTTTGGTATTACGAACATTTCACCGTTTGTAAGAAGAACTTTACCATCTCTAAATTCAATTTCTAAAGTGCCATCAATAACAATAAAAACTTCGTCGGTATCGTCGTGCGAATGCCATACAAACTCGCCCTCACCTTTAGCTAATTTAAATTGATAATCATTCATTTCAGCAATGACTCTTGGAGACCATAACTCATCAAATTTCGAAAGTTTATTTTTAATATTTATCGGAGAATATTTCATATCGACCTTGCACCTAACGTTTTAGTATTTATGCGTTGCGCTGTTTGCAGGGCATAAATCGCTTGTTGGACTTGGCCGATGCCAGTCTAGGTTAATTTGGTATGCTTTATGCTAAAGAAATTTGCTTTTTTTGATACTGGCTCTGGGCTGTAGAGCTGTTTTGAATTGATTGTATGGCTTGGTATGTACTTTTTTCATTGAAATTTCCTTATCATTGTTGTGTTCCATCACATCTTTTTAATTCTAGTTAATTCAATGAGGATAATATACTCGATTAAGTCCTCATTTGGCTCCGCGCAGCGGCTTAGTTCAACAGCTGTATAATGCCATGTGCATTTATCACTTCAGGCCTGTGAAAATATGTAACACTAAATAATTGAATTTAATTACATTACTCAAAAAAACATCAATATACCAGCCGTAAAAATGCGCATGTGTATTTATATTGAACAATAACCCTGACATTAACTTTTAAAGTGTTGACTTTATTTTTGTCAAAATAGTAAACAAACTTTCCCATCAACGGAGCTTGGAAGCTCAATTCCACAAAGCAAAAAGCCCGCTAATAAGTTAGCTGACTTTCTAAATATGTCGAAGAGATAGCGTATTTTTGAAAGAGGAAGCATACATTGATGAACTACAAACCTATGTTGTTTTATATATTAATATCTAGATAGCAAAAAGCCCGTTACTTTGCAGTAACGGGCTTCTTTAAATATGGCGGAGAGATAGGGATTTGAACCCTAAATGGATTGCGCTACAAACCAATTTGCAATGTTCCAAAATTCAGACACAAAAAAGCCCGCTATTTTTCAATAACGGGCTCTTTCGATAAATATGGCGGAGAGATAGGGATTTGAACCCTAGATGGGCTACAAACCCATGCCGGTTTTCAAGACCGGTGCATTCGACCACTCTGCCATCTCTCCGAACGAGCGAGATAATAGCTATCTCCCTCGCTGCTGTAAAGTAGAAATTGAATAAATTTGTTCATTTGGCTATTTGAGCATCAATTTGGGTCCTAATGCTGAAAAATACACCTATTTATCCATTTTAACTGGCGTAAGGCCTTTAGCACGATCATCAATGGCATCATCTAATTTAAAACCTGCTTGTTTCCATGTTGCCGCTTCTTCAGGGTTAAACTTCTCTTTAGACCAATCCATAGCCGACTCAACATCAAAGCTAGCTTTACTCCACTGCTGAGACTGCTCAGCGTTAAAACCTTTCTTACTCCAAGTTTGTGCTTGAGCTGCATCGAAACCAATAGCCTTCCACTCAGCGATATCTCTCTCTGACATCCCTTTCCATGTTGGGGCTGACGCACAGCCATATAAAAGACAAGCTACCAATATGACGATTAACTTATTCATTAAATACTCCCTTATCTGTAAGTACACGCAAGTGATGAAAATATCATCAAATTAAATATAGTTAGCGATATACTCAGTTTCAAGAAACTCACTGATAAATGTGTAATTCCCACTAAATGACGGGCAATAAAAAAGGTCGCACTAGGCGACCTTTATTTAACTGACGATTGTCATCACTGTATGACTAACACTGTATATAACAATGTGGACTTAGCTGCGTTGACGTGTCGTTTTAGGACGTGCAGCGGCAGTTTTATGCTTACGTACTGCGCGGCGAATTTTAGCGCCTTTAACTTGAGCACGTGCAACGCTGTGTTTATCTGTACCCAGTAATGTACGTGTTTCTGGCTCTAAACCAGCTAATTGACGCAAGTAGTTTACTTGCTCCATATCAAGCTCAGTCCAACCACCACGAGGCAATGCTTTAGGTAACTCAACCATGCCGTAACGAACACGGATAAGACGGCTGACTTGTACTTCTTGCGACTCCCATAAACGACGAACCTCACGGTTACGTCCTTCTTTAAGTGTCACATGCCACCACTTATTCAGGCCTTCGCCACCCGCAGGTTTAATGCTATCAAAGTTAGCAGGGCCATCTTCTAAGGTCACGCCTTTACGCAGACGTTGCACAGCTGCTTCTGATACATCACCAAATGTACGAACCGCATATTCACGATCAACTTCATTTGACGGGTGCATTAAACGGTTTGCAAGCTCACCGTCTGATGTAAATAGTAATAAACCTGAAGTATTAATATCCAAACGACCTACCGCTACCCAACGTGAATCTCGAATTTTTGGTAAACGTTCGAATACGGTAGTTCTTCCTTCAGGATCTTTTCGACTACAAATTTCGCCCTCTGGCTTGTGGTAAGCCAATACACGACAAATGATGTCTTCTTCAGTTTTGATCACGATGGCACGGCCATCAATGCGGATTTTGGCATCTGCTTCAACGCGATCACCTAAACTGGCAATTTCTCCGTCTACACTAATACGGCCTGCAGCAATCCATGCCTCCATCTCACGACGGGAGCCATGGCCTGCACGGGCCAAGACTTTCTGCAATTTTTCGCTCATCTAGTTCGACTCTTCTGTTTGTTGTGGCACCATTGAAACTTTCTCAAATAGTGCCTGCAATGACTCTTCATCCGTCAGCGACGGTAAATCCGCTAACGCTTTCAAGCCAAAATAGGATAAAAACTCTGTGGTAGTTGCATAGAGTGCAGGTCGCCCTGGCACTTCTTTATGACCTACTGTTTTTACCCAATGTCTATCAGCTAAACTCTTTATTATGTGGCTGCTGACGGCCACACCTCTTACATGTTCAATATCACCGCGCGTTACTGGTTGCTGATATGCAATCACCGCTAGGGTTTCTAACGTCGCCCGTGAATATTTAGGGGATTTTTCTTGCCACAAAGGTTGTAAGAATTCACTTAACAGCTCTTGGGTTTGAAAGCGATAACCGCTGGCCACTTCAACCAGTTGTACCCCTCGCTCTTGATAATCTTGTTGCAACTCATCCAAGCAAGCTTTAATTCTTACCCGTGAGACATCAAACTTAACTAATACGGTATCTTTTATCATTTTGATACTGAGCGGTTTTCCCATTACAAATAGACTGGCTTCGATTAATTGCTTTAATTGAATGTCATTTATTTGCATGATGTCCTTTCTCGTATCTTGTGAAAGCGAATTAAAACGCTTTGACATAAATCGGTGCTAACGGCTCATTTTGAACCAAATCGACTAACAGCTCTTTGACTAACTCCATCAAGGCTAAAAAGCTTACTACCACACCAGCTTTGCCTTCACTCACATCAAATAAGTCAGTAAAAGGAATAAAATGTTCTGTCGATAGTTTGGCTAAGATCTGACTCATACGTTCGCGAGTTGATAACAATTCACGTTTTACATGATGATGTTCGTTAGCATCAATTCGTTTTAACACCTCAGAAAACGCCTGAGCGATATCAACTAATGATACTTCAGGTGGCATGATCACAGGCTTAATATTCGGCGCAGCTTTAGCCTGTGCTAAATAAACATCTCGCTCTAATCTTGGCAAAGTGTCTATATCGGCCGCTGCCTGCTTGATCACTTCATAGGCTTTTAACTGACGAATGAGTACGACGCGAGGATCTTCTTCCTCTTCGTCTGCGGTGACTATTTTCGGTAACAATAGCCGAGACTTAATTTCCGCAAGTGTCGCTGCCATGACTAAATAATCTGCAGCTAGCTCAATACGTGCTTCAGTTAAAATATCAATATAAACTAAATATTGAGTGGTAATTTTCTCAATCGGCAAGTCAACAACATCAAGTTTTTGCTTACGAATTAAATATAATAATAAATCCAACGGCCCTTCAAATGTCTCTAAAAACACTTCAAGCGCTTCAGGTGGAATAAACAAATCCGTCGGCATTGCATCAATTGCTTCGCCGCGAACAACCGCGAGGGGTAAACTTTTTTGTATACCCTGCATTTGTTCATTCCTTAAATTAATGACTGAATATCAAAAGGTTAAAACAAGCATTAACACCCATTGAATGCCAAAGCGCTTTACCCTTTCCTCTGGCTACTACGTCAAAATTATAGCTAGAAATTACCGAACGCGCGATTATACGCACTATTGCTTAGGGTTGAAACAACTATCCCACAAACTTGCAGGTCAAAAGTTATACAGCTTCAATAAATGCCCAGTAATTTGATCAGAAGCCTTATTCAAATGAGCTGATATCACCAGCGCCTTCACGCACAATAACCATGTCCCCATCAGACATATCAATCACTGTCGTTTGGTTTTCAGCAAGGTAACCACCGTGAATAATCGCATCAACACTGTGCTCTAGTATATCGCGGATATGCTCAGGATCAGATTCTGCAAACTCTTCGTCTGGCATCACCAAACTGGTGGACATAATCGGCGCTTCTAATGCTTCTAATAGTGCTAAAGCAATCAGGTTATCAGGCACACGAATACCAATGGTTTTCTTTTTATCGCACTGTAATCTGCGCGGCACTTCTTTACTGGCCTTAAAAATAAACGTGTAAGGGCCAGGGGTGCAGCTTTTAAGTAAACGATAAGCTTGGTTATCTACGCGGGCAAAGTTCGCAAGCTCAGATAAATCACGACACATTAAAGAGAAGTTATTGTCGTTATCGATTTTACGAATGCGTGCCATGCGCGTCATGGCATCTTTTTCGCCAATCATGCAGCCCAGTGCGTAACCTGAGTCAGTCGGGTAAACAATAACCCCACCTTGTTTTAATATGTTTACCGCCTGGCTTATTAATCTTGCCTGCGGGTTTTCATCATGTATGTAGAAGAATTGGCTCATGTGCGCTCCGTCCAAGATTCTGATTGCCAAACCCACTGAATACCAGCAGGTTGGAATAAATTTTTACCTAACTCAATCCAATTACTCGGAAAGTGAAAATCACTGCCGATTGAACCCATCAGGTTGTTCATATGGCTTAAAGCGACTAAGTTAGCGCGATCATCAATGCTTTGTTGGCCTAATACGACTTCCATCGCATCGCCGCCTGCTTCTTTGTATTCACGCACTAAACGCTTAAGCCATTTCGCTGACAACTTGTAGCCACTAGGGTGTGCTAAAACAGAAATGCCGCCAGATTGATGAATAATCTCAATAGCATTGGCCATGTCAGCCCAATTATTGGGAACATAACCGGTTTTACCGCGAGCTAAATAGCGCTTAAAAACACTGGGCATATCTTTCGCGTAGCCATTTTCAGCTAACCAGCGCGCGTAATGTCCGCGACTGATTGCTGCGCCATCAGCATAATGTTTTGCACCTTCGTAAGCGCCTTCAATTCCCGCTTTTTCAAGGCGTATACCAATTTCTTGGGCACGTTCTTCTCGAAGCTCACGCTGGCGAGTCAGAAAATTGAGCAAAATTGGGTCTTGTTTATCCATATTTAGCCCCACAATATGAATATCGAAATTGTTCCAGCGAGTAGATATTTCTACACCATCAATAAGTTTCAATGGGGTTGCGTGTTGGCGATTAAATTCATGTGCTTCAGCTAAACCGGCGACAGTGTCGTGATCGGTTATCGCTAACATTTCAACGCCCTTTATAATCGCGCGTTCAACAAGTTCAGATGGAGTGAGTACGCCGTCAGATGCGGTCGTATGGCTATGTAGATCGGCCAAGAGAGTGTCTGTTATCATAACGTTATTGTACTTTAATCTTTGTTGAAATGCTTAACCAGTCTCGATTATTTGCTACATTTTCAGCAAATTGATGCAGCTTTTACCATCGTGGGTAAAAAAATGCCAAATTTGAGAAATATTCAATTGACTTTAAAGGCCAGCTAAGGTCTTCTATAAGGCATACGTTAGCCAAACGCATTTTGCTAACCTTTTAGATATAAGACCTAAACTCAAGAGATTTAATTTAAATGACTAACTTTAACGCACGTAACATCAATTGGTGGTGGCACTTCCCAAATTAACGGGTGGTGTGAAGCGTTGTGGTTATTTAAATAACACAAGATTTTACTAGAAAGCCCGCAGAGATGTGGGCTTTCTTGCTATTTACGGCTTGCACTCTTCGAAACAACTAACGCAAACCGAATCAGAAATAGAGACCTTAGTATGAAAAATCAACATATTAGAGAGGCGCAATAAGCATTATGGAACATCAGTTCGCCCATGTAATCACGCAAAAACAATCATTAGCGTATCACGCTGATCCATTGAGCCTTTATCAGCATGTTACCGCGAATGCGCCGCATACTATGTTGCTTGAGTCAGCTGAAATTGACACCAAAGATCATTTAAAAAGCATCGTGCTCACCCATGCAGCCATGATGGTACGATGTGATGGGTATCAACTCACATTCGCAGCATTAACAGATAATGGCGCAAGCTTACTTTCTCCTATCAGTGAGTTCTTTAAATCGAGTCAGCAGCAACAGCAAGATAATGAATTAATTATTACCTTAGCTAAAGCCTGCGAGTTACAAGATGAAGATGCTCGTTTAAAGTCGACCTCGCCATTAGATGGTTTAAGAATGCTGATCCAGCACATTCAGACAGATCAGCAAGATGCGTTTGAAGATTTGTTTTTAGGCGGCGTGTTAGCCTATGACTTAATCGATACTGTAGAGCCGCTACCAGCTGTGCCTAATGCTGATAACGATTGCCCAGACTATCTATTTTATCTCGCTGAAACCTTAATTTTGATTGACCACCAGCAGCAAGATGCTGAAATCATCACTCACCAATTCTCTCAAGACCCACTATTAGCAGATACGCTGGCAAAGCACGCAGCAAAAGTGAAACAACAATGCCAAACATTGGCCCCCGTTGCGGACCTTGTGCCGGTTGACGCTGAAACCCAAGTTAATATTAGTGATGCCACGTTTAAACAAACCGTGGTTGATTTAAAAGAGCACATTGTCGCCGGTGATATTTTCCAAGTTGTGCCTTCAAGAAGCTTTAGCTTACCTTGCCCAAATACACTCGGTGCTTATAGAGCACTGCGTTTAACTAATCCAAGTCCTTACATGTTTTACTTTCGCGGCCCAGATTTCACCTTATTTGGCGCTTCACCAGAAAGTGCATTGAAATACGACGCTGCCAGCAATCAAGTTGAGGTTTATCCTATTGCAGGTACCCGCAAGCGTGGTAAGACTGCTGATGGCGACATTGATTTTGATTTAGACAGTCGTATCGAACTTGAACTGCGTCTAGATAAAAAAGAGCTTTCAGAGCATTTAATGCTGGTTGATTTGGCCCGTAATGATATTGCCCGCATTAGCCAAAGTGGCAGTCGTAAAGTGGCTGAGTTATTAAAAGTTGACCGTTATTCTCACGTGATGCATTTAGTTAGTCGCGTGACAGGACAATTACGTGATGATTTAGATGCGCTCCATGCCTACCAAGCTTGTATGAATATGGGCACCTTAGTCGGCGCACCCAAAGTGCGAGCGTCACAATTAGTCAGACAAGCGGAACAAGTAAGGCGCGGCAGTTACGGCGGCGCAGTAGGTTACCTTAACGGTTTAGGTGATATGGATACCTGTATCGTTATCCGCTCTGCTTTCGTTAAAAATGATGTTGCCTTTATTCAAGCTGGCGCAGGTGTGGTATTTGATTCAGATCCGCAAGCCGAAGCGGATGAAACTCGCCAAAAAGCCCAAGCAGTGATATCTGCCATCAAAATGGGAGGTGGATTGTAATGACGACTTCTCAGAGCACCAATAATATGAAACTGTATTTATTAGATAACTTTGACTCATTCACCTATAACCTTGTGGATCAATTCCGCAGTTTAGGCTTTGAAGTACTCATTTACCGTAATGATGTGAGTGCAGAATATTTAGCTGAAAAACTTATCGAAGAATCAGGCCAAGCCGCATTAGTATTATCACCAGGCCCAGGAGCCCCCCACGAAGCGGGCTGCATGATGGAATTAATAAGCAAAGTGGCAGGTAAAGTGCCTATGCTGGGCATTTGTTTAGGCCATCAAGCTATGGTTGAGTATTACGGCGGTAAAGTAGAACGCGCTCCTTTTGTGGTTCATGGCAAAGCCAGCCCCACGATTCATAATGGCGAAGGCGTTTTTGCTAACTTACCTTCTCCGCTACCAGTTGCCCGTTACCACAGCCTAGTGGCTACTCGTGTACCTGACTGTTTAGAGGTTATTGCTACTACTGAAGATATGCCAATGGCGGTAATTCATCCGCAAGATAAAGCGGTAGGATTCCAGTTTCATCCAGAATCCATTTTAACTACTTTAGGTAGCACGCTATTAACGCAAACACTGACCTACCTAACTCAATCTGAATCAAATAAAGGCGCATTATAATGTCTCAATTACAACCTCTATTAGACTCTCTTTATCAAGGTAATGCGCTCACCCGAGCTCAAAGCGCCACATTATTTAGCGCGATTGTTGCAGGCGAAATGGATCCTGTGGCGATGGCAGGTATGTTAGTTGCGCTAAAAATGCGCGGCGAAACCATTGAGGAAATCACAGGCGCTGCGGATGCGCTTCGTCAAGCTGCTAAGCCTTTTCCACGCAGCCCACAATCCTTAGCCACTGGTGTGGTAGATATTGTCGGTACTGGCGGCGATGGTCATAACACCATTAATATCTCAACCACTGCATCTTTTGTTGCCGCTGCTGCAGGCGCAAAAGTGGCTAAACACGGTAACCGCGGCGTATCCAGTAAATCAGGCGCATCTGATGTATTATCCCATTGTGGTATTGCTCTTGATATGAGCCCAGAAGCTGCCAGCCAATGCATTGAAGACTTTGGATTATGCTTTTTATTCGCGCCGCATTATCATGCCGGCGTTCGCCACGCAGTACCTGTAAGACAAGCACTTAAAACCCGCACCATTTTTAATATCTTAGGCCCGCTGATTAACCCAGCAAAACCTGAAGCTATGCTACTAGGTGTGTATTCGCCAAAGCTGATTGCGCCTATCGTTAATGTGTTAAACGCATTAGGTGTTAAACGCGCCATGGTGGTTTACGGCAGCGGACTTGACGAAGTCGCCCTACACGGCGAAACCCAAGTGGCAGAGCTTAACGACGGCAACATTCGCTTTTATAAATTAACCCCGCAAGAGTTAGGGGTAGAGCCTGCTGACATTTCAGCCCTTGAAGGCGGTGAACCAAGTGATAATGCCCTTATCACCCAAGCTATTTTAAAAGGCGAAGGCAAGCCTGCCCATCGCGATGCTGTTGCCATTAACGCAGGTTGCGCCCTTTATGTTAGCGGTGTGTGTGACACAGTTCAGCAAGGGACAAAACTGGCTCTAGATACTATCAACAGTGGTAAAGCTTTTGACGTGTTGACTAAATTGGCTGATGCAAGCCAACAAGAGGATGCAAAATAATGGCAACTGTCACCAATAATACAGCTAAAGAATCGAACGTATTAACCAAAATTGTTGATACCAAAGTGGCTCATATTGCCTCGCTTAAATTGCGTTACCCAGAAGCGAGCTTACAACCTAAAATATCTGACCGCAGTTTATTTGATGCCCTCAAAGCCCCCAATGCCGGTTACATTTTTGAATGTAAAAAAGCCAGTCCATCAAAAGGGTTAATCCGCCCGGTATTTGATGTTGAAGCGATTGCTGATATCTACGGTAAATACGCATCGGGCATATCGGTATTAACCGACGAGCAGTTCTTTCAGGGTGATATTGATTACATTCCATTAGTGCGTGCACGTGTTAGTCAGCCAATCTTATGTAAAGACTTCTTTGTTGACCCATACCAAATCAAACTGGCCGCTCACCAAGGCGCAGATGCCGTATTGTTAATGCTTTCAGTACTCGATGATGATCAATATAAGTTGTTGGCTACCGAAGCCGCTAAATACAATTTAGATGCGCTAACCGAAGTCAGTAACCAAGAAGAACTTGAACGCGCGATTGATCTTAATGCGCGCATTGTGGGTATTAACAACCGCAACTTACGTGACTTAAGTACCGATTTAGCCACCACAGAAGCTTTAGCGCCGCAAATTCCCACTGACCGAGTGATTATCAGTGAATCTGGCATCTATAATAACCAGCAGGTTAAGCGTTTAAATCCTCTGGTTGATGGTTATTTAGTGGGTAGCTCTATCATGGCGCAAGACGATATAGACTTGGCTTGTCGTCAGCTGATTTTTGGCAATAACAAAGTGTGTGGCTTAACCCGCATTGAAGATATTAACGCTGTCGCTGAAGCAGGTGCTGTATTTGGTGGATTAATCTTCCACCCAAAATCACCACGTAACGTGAGTGTTGAGCAAGCGGCTGAATTGGTTAATAAAAGCAAACAAAATAACCTTGCTTTGAACTTTGTCGGCGTATTCGTCAACAAGTCCAATGCTGACATTGTTGCAACCGTAAAAGCGGTCGGTTTGTCTGTAGTGCAATTGCACGGCAGCGAAACCAGTGAAGATATTAGCGTGTTAAAACAATTACTCACTGACGCTAACCTTGATTGCCAAATTTGGAAAGCGGTCAGCGTTGATAGCGGCACAAACTGTGTCGGTGATAAACCACAAGGCTGCGATCGTTACTTATTCGACAGTAAAAATAGCACCGGATTTGGCGGCACAGGTGAGAGCTTTAACTGGCAAGCGTTACTCGATGCTTCTGCAATAACAGCTGCAGAACGAGAAAACAGCATGCTTGCAGGTGGGCTAACACCTGAAAACGCATTTGATGCCAACCAACAAGGTTTTTATGGCTTAGATCTTAACTCAGGAGTTGAGTCACAGCCCGGCATAAAAGATGCGCAAAAGGTTGCTCAAGCTTTTACTGCAATCAGAAAGAATTAGTACATTACCCATTATTAAACCCAGACTTTTATACAGAATTAAGAAATAGCCAACATGGGTATTTCAGACAATATTGATAAGGAAAGATCCAATGACAAAGCTTAAGCTTGACCCTTATTTCGGCGAATATGGCGGCATGTATGTTCCACAAATCCTTGTGCCAGCATTAAAGCAATTAGAAACTGCGTTTGTTGAAGCCCAAGAAGATGAAGCCTTTCAAAAAGAATTTACCGATTTACTAAAGAACTATGCAGGTCGCCCTACCGCATTAACCTTAACCCGTAACTTAAGCCCTAACCCTATGGTTAAAATCTATCTTAAACGTGAAGATTTACTCCATGGCGGCGCGCACAAAACTAACCAAGTGTTAGGTCAGGCGCTATTAGCAAAACGTATGGGTAAAAAAGAAATCATTGCTGAAACAGGCGCAGGTCAACACGGCGTAGCAACGGCATTAGCTTGTGCATTATTAGACCTTAAATGTAAGGTTTACATGGGCGCAAAAGATGTTGAACGTCAATCACCAAACGTATTCAGAATGAAACTAATGGGCGCAGAGGTTATCTCTGTGACATCGGGTTCAGCAACCCTTAAAGATGCTTGTAACGAAGCCATGCGTGACTGGTCTGCAAGTTATGACAAAGCGCATTATTTACTTGGCACTGCAGCGGGGCCGCATCCATTCCCAACGATTGTGCGTGAATTCCAGCGCATGATTGGTGAAGAAACCAAAAAGCAAATTCTTGAAAAAGAAGGTCGTTTACCTGATGCAGTTATCGCCTGTGTTGGTGGTGGCTCAAATGCTATTGGCATGTTCGCTGACTTTATCGATGAAAAAGACGTTGAATTAATTGGTGTTGAACCTGCAGGTAAAGGCATTGATACCCCAATGCACGGCGCACCACTTAAACATGGTAAAACGGGTATTTTCTTTGGTATGAAAGCGCCACTAATGCAAGACAGTGACGGCCAAATTGAAGAGTCATATTCAGTATCTGCGGGCCTAGATTTTCCATCTGTTGGGCCACAACATGCACACTTAAATGCCACAGGCCGCGCACGTTACGAGTCTGCAACCGATGATGAAGCTTTAGAGTGTTTCCAGCTGCTTGCGCGCACTGAAGGGATTATCCCAGCGCTAGAATCAGCACACGCGATTGCCTACGCGGTTCGATTAGCAAAAGAAGCGACTAAAGAAACCATTTTAGTGGTCAACTTATCAGGTCGTGGCGATAAAGATATCTTCACGGTATCTGACATTTTAGAACAAAAAGCTTCTGCTGAAGCTGCGAAATAAGGACTTATCATGACTAATCGTTATCAAGCAGCTTTTGACCAATTGGCTCAAAAACAGCAAGGTGCATTTGTGCCGTTCGTGACCCTTGGCGACCCAACGGTTGGGATCTCGTTAAAAATCATTAAAACCTTAGTGGACAATGGCGCTGATGCCCTGGAACTTGGCTTTCCATTTTCAGACCCGCTTGCTGATGGCCCTGTTATCCAAGGCGCGAATTTACGTGCATTAGATTCAGGCACCACTGTGGCTGATTGTTTCTCGCTACTAACAAAAGTACGTGAGTTATATCCTGATACACCCATTGGCTTATTGCTATACGCTAACTTGGTTTTCGCTAATGGTATTGATGAGTTCTATGCAAAAGCCAAACAAGCTGGCGTTGATTCAGTACTGATTGCTGATGTGCCTGTTGAAGAGTCGGCTCCATTTAGTGAAGCCGCCCATAAACATGGGGTTGCGCCGATTTTTATTGCGCCGCCAAATGCTGATACTGACACCATCAAAATGGTCAGTGAACATGGCCAAGGTTATACCTATTTGCTATCTCGTGCGGGTGTAACTGGCACAGAATCAAAAGCGGGTGCGCCAATTGGTGAAGTGCTTGCCAAACTGGCTGAGTTTAATGCCCCGCCGCCGTTATTAGGTTTCGGTATTGCTGAGCCTAAGCAAGTAAGCGAAGCCATTAACGCTGGTGCTGCAGGTGCTATTTCTGGTTCTGCGGTGGTGAAAATTATCGAGCGAAACAAAGACGACGAAAAAGCTTTGTTAAGTGAATTAGGCGAGTTTACCCGTAATATGAAAGCTGCGACTCAAAAAGCATAATACGCATTTAAATCATCTTATTAGGCTTAATAGTAACAATGCCGCTCATTTAAAATGAGCGGCATTTTTGTTAAGTACTAATTTAAATCTAATCCAGATGAATGTTTATATGGATAAAATTTATATCATTGCAGTGGCTGACGTATTAAAACGTTACTGCAACACCAACAAAGTGAATGCTTGAATCAAAGTAGCCATTCAATAGATTACCTGTTGGGTCAACACCCGGTATAAGCCCATCTTGACGAATTTCAACATTTCCTAAATCAGCATACTCATAAAAAACATCTAACTTACTATCGCCAATATGAGTACTCACACCAACAGAGTAGCGCTTTTGCACACCCACGGGGATATCAGGGGTTTGTAAATATGGATCATCTTGCGGTGATGTTTCATAAGAGAAACCGAGTTTTAGATTCCAATCTTTATTAATCGCATAATCTAAACCTACGCCATAATGCCAAACATCATCCCAATCTCGGTCTTGTGATAGATCAAAGCTGTGGTCTTGTCCCAACAATGAACCATTAAATGTAATTGGGCTGCTATCCCAATCACTCCATTGATGCCACTGAATGGTGGTCAATAACGCTAACTGCGGTGTGACTTGATAGCTAGCACTCAAATCAACCAGGGCAACTAAGCTACTGTCCATTGAAAAATCTGTCAGCTGCAGGTTATCTAGGCGGATATCTGAATTGAGGTTACCTTGAAAATCATGCTCAAGTTTTGAGCGATAACTAAGGCCTACCATTAACTGTTCGCTAGGTTGATAAACAACGCCAGCGTTATAGCCCATGGTCCAGTCAGAGGCGCTTTCAATTTCAGTATTAGCCATCCTACCGTCAAGTACTGCGTAGTTTATTTGCAATCCCGCACCTACCGACCATTGGTCATTAATGCGATAACTTAAGGCTGGATTGACTTGCAGAGTCAGAAGGTTAATGTCTTCTAATTGTAACTGCCCAGCCCAGTTAGCACTGTAATCTAAGCCAGAACCACCTGCTGTACCAAGGCCTACGCCAAAATGCAGATCATCCGTTAATTGAACAACATGAAAGGCTGCTACCGAACCAAGATAGTTATTGCTACCACCACCAGAAACGCCATCAACATCATAAAAATCGACTCCCAAATCAAACGCTAGGCCATTTACAGTGGTTTTATTCTCCCCCATAAACGACATAATGGCGGGATTGACCCACATCGCAGCAGCTGATTCAGTATAAACACCATCACCCGCACCAGCAGTACCTTGGTTTGCGTAAACAGCTTCTTGTAAAAATAAACCGCTCGCATTTACAGGTAATGAAAATAAAAGGGCTAGTGGAGCCAGCTTTATAATGTTTTGAGTCATGTATATTGCTCTACAATAGAATTTACAAGAATAATACCATTACCTAATATTCCATATAGAATATCGCTTATTCTATTTGTCGCATTGCACTGTTGGTAGATGAGCCGCCATTAAGCATAGTTCATCTTATCTCAAGCTGATCACCTTCATATCACTGACCGTTGCTGGTACAATTTGGCGCAATCATTCCTATTAGCAAATGGACTGCTAAACTCACCTTTAGGCTATAGCTTCTAATGAAACAACTGCTTGATTTTCTCCCTTTGGTAATCTTTTTTGCCATCTACAAATTTTATGATATCTACACTGCCACTGGCGCACTTATTGCGGCCACTGCATTGCAGTTAATTGTCACTTACATCTTATATAAGCAAGTCGAAAAGATGCATTTGATCACTTTTGCTATGGTGTCATTTTTCGGTACGTTAACTTTGGTCTTCCACGATGATGCCTTCATCAAATGGAAAGTCACTATTGTTTACGCCTTCTTTGCTATCGCATTACTAGTAAGTCAGTTAATCAACAAACCTATTCTTAAAAGCATGTTGGGCAAAGAAATGAAATGCCCTGACAAGATATGGGCTCATGTCACTTGGTACTGGGTCACTTTCTTTGTTGCATGTGGTATTGCTAACATTTATGTTGCCTTTAGCTTGCCATTAGAAACCTGGGTGAACTTTAAAGTGTTTGGCTTAACAGCTCTTACCTTAGTCAATACTGTTATTACCGTTATGTACCTGTATAAACATATGGAACATGATGAATCGGAACAAATAAAATAATTCAAGGAACCTATCTATGTGGTACATGATTTCGTCACAAGATGTTGAAAACAGCTTAGAAAAGCGCATGAGTGCCCGTCCTGCACATATTGCTCGACTTGAAGCACTTGCCGCTGAAGGTCGTTTATTAGTCGCAGGCCCACATCCTGCGATTGATAGTGAAAACCCTGCTGAAGCGGGTTTTACTGGCTCTTTAGTGGTTGCTGAATTTGATTCATTAGCTGCAGCGCAAGCATGGGCTGATGTTGACCCGTACATTGAAGCTGGCGTATATGCTCACGTAATTGTTAAGCCATTCAAGCGAGTACTTGTCTAATGAAAATTGTCTCATTTAACATCAATGGTATTCGCGCTCGCTTGCATCAATTACAAGCGTTAATCGATAGCCATCAACCTGACGTCATCGGCCTACAAGAAACCAAGGTTCACGACGAAGCATTTCCAGTAGCAGACGTTGAAGCTATGGGTTACCACGTGCATTATCATGGCGGCAAGGCTCACTACGGTGTGGCTATGCTGTCAAAAGCTGAGCCTATTGAAATTATCAAAGGTTTTAAAGATGATGCAGAAGATGCGCAGCGCCGGATGATCATGGGTAAATTCAAGCAAAATAATGGCCGTGTAATTACCGTCATGAATGGTTATTTCCCACAAGGTGAAAATATCACTCATGAAACTAAGTACCCTGCCAAGCGTAAGTTTTATCAAGACTTAATGCAGCACCTTGCTGACAACCACACACCAGATGAAGACATCGCCATTATAGGTGACATTAATATCTCGCCTGTTGATTTAGATATTGGCATTGGTGAAGTCAACGCCAAACGCTGGCTTAAAACCGGTAAATGTAGCTTCCAACCTGAAGAACGTGAATGGTTGCAGCGGTTAAAAGACTGGGGCTTAGTCGATAGCTTCCGTGAACTGCACCCAGAGCGCACTGAACGTTACTCGTGGTTTGATTACCGCAGTAAAGGCTTTGTCGATAACCGCGGCCTGCGTATTGATGTCGTTATGGTCACTAAGTCATTATTACCACGTCTGACTGAATCAGATGTAGATTACGATTTACGTGGTATAGAAAAACCATCTGATCATGCGCCAATTTGGAGCACTTTTTCTGACTAATTGGTCCTGATTAGCTTATTTTGCTGGCAACTTTATTAGTGCCACAAAATGAATACTTAAAAGCTTAACGTGAATGCGTTAAGCTTTTTTATTGGCTTCGATAAAGTTAATAGCCCTAATCAGTCATTAAAATTAAAGGATTACATTTCAAGCGCTTAATTTAAGCATCTCTCAAAATCACTACTGCGCTTTATATTTTCTAGAACAATCAAAAAACGGTTCGCTCCCAATAAAGAGGTATAGAAGCTAGGTTATCCGTAGGCTAAACTAAAATATCAGTTACTCTGCCTTACTTTGTATTCAATATTTCTATTGCCTTGTGTGAAAGAGTAATCCAATTAGCTGGACGCTGAGTGACAACTTTAAAAGGATTTCTAGGTTGAAGCATATTAAATATTACAAGTATTCAAAAAGTAAATTGATGCCATTCAGCTTCTCTATCTGCTTGATTTTTCTACTCATCGAAAAGCCAGTTTCAGCTTCCCACGATAAAGTAGTCAATTTTACCACCAGCAGCAGTATCAAACCTTTCTTCTTTGTTGACGAGCAACGTGGGCTGCAATACGAATTATTACAAGCTGCGTTAGCAACAAGCCATGTAAAATTAGGCCAAGTCACTTTTGCCTCTAACCTGCGCGCTTTACGATTGGTTAAAACCAAAAAAATCGATTGTATAATCAACTCCCCCGCTAATAGCGAAGGGCTATTTTTAACCCAGAGCTTAATTGATTATCAAAATAGCGTGTTTTATCTGAGTAAAAACCAATTAGCCATCGATTCGGTACAAGATCTTAAAAACGTCTCCTTGGTTGGTTTTCAAAATGCGAGTCAGTATCTAGGCCAAGAATTTTTAGAAATAGCAAAAACACATAGCAATTATATTGAAGTTGCTAATCAAAAAAACCAAGTGTTAATGCTGTTTCGTGAACGTATTCAAGCTATTATTCTTGAAGAACGAATTTTTGATTATTATCGCAGCCAAATTGACAGCCAAATTAAATCACCTGTTGAAGTCACCAAGGTCAAATTATTCGGCCAAGCCCCGCGCTATATTGCTTGTCACGATCCAGAAACGGCTATTCTGGTTAATGAGGCTATTTCGCAATTAAAACAAACCAACTTATATCAAGATATCTTGCTTAAGGCTGAGCGCAGCTATAGCGGTGTTTCTGAGTTAACGAAGTAACTAGCCCATGTTGGGCTAATCGCAACAACACTGGTTGTAGCAATGATTACAGTACGGGTTGCAGTACATAGCTACATAGCCGCATAGCACTTGGCCACATGACACTTGGCTAAATGATACTTCCTCAGCCCAAATACCGATGTTTTGTAACAAGCCCCGCCTATTGAAAAGTCACCGTATTAGATTCAAAACCTATTTTAGTATTTAATGATTTTAATTGATTGAGCCCGATAATCCCGATGACCTGGTGATTAAAGCTATCGTTAATAATGACCGAATCGAGGTCAGTAACAATAAAGCGGTTTTCAAATAGTGAAGCCTTACCATTAGAGACCGCGATAGAGTCACTCATGCTAATGGGGATCTGTTTGCCATTAATATCTTGGCCATAGGCATTAGGAATAAGTTCAGAAGAAATAGATAAGGCGACAGCATTCTTACGATTAATTATCGAATATTGTGAGCCTGTATCTAAAATGAGTCCCACTTCCTGCTCGTTAATATTAACCACAACGTAAGGTATGCCAAAACCTGATGAAAATAAGCTGAGGTTATTCTTGGTTTCATCAAGGGTATATTGGGCCAATAATTGAGTTTGTAGCTCAGAAAATTGCAGCCCTTTAGCGATTAATTGCAGCAGGTCAAAACCCAACAAGCCTAAATACTTTCGATTAATACCCGACAAATTATGAGTATTTAAATTAACGCGAGAGAGTTCATACCCTGATACGGTAAAGCCTGATAGCTGTATTTTCTCACTGACCATCATCGCTTGCTCAGACCCAAAGCCATAGCCTTTTTCAACATCCAAAGAAGTATAATCATCAATACTGGATAAATACCTACGGTCTAAAACAGAGCTTGAAGAGCCTGTATCTATAATCATCCGACCTGACAAAGCCTGAATCATCACATCCAAATGGAGTTGACCATCTTCTGACTCAACAAGTGGTAAGTTTTGTTGTATTTGAGTCGCCCAAACTGTGGCTGTATAGAAAAACAAACTAAGTAATATAGCGCTTATTTTTATCACAAAAGGAATTTTTATTACTGAAGAAGTATTTGTAATTGAAGAATAGCCCATAGCTTAAAAGTCCTTTTCAGTATCATAAATCTAGCATGAATCTATCATTGCCTAAGATGTCGCTCAGGTGGGCTTTGACGATAACACTTATGGGCTACTTATTCTAAACATCGAAGGAATGATGTTTTATCCTGGTGATTTCGGCACGTAAACAACACCAATCAATAATCTACACTGTAAAAGAATCTCAATCCCTGAATGCGTTTATTTATATGCCTTGCTAGCTGTACTTTAGCGGACTGCGGTAACGGTAATTTCAATTAACACATCACCTTCAAGATCTACACCCAAGCAGGCTCTTTGCGGCCAATCTTGAGGATTATCACCAAACCAATCACACCATACAGAGTCCATCGCCTGCTTAGAGTTCATATCTGTAATAAAGACTTGAGCAGATACTATTCGAGTTTTATCTCTACCAAGCTCAACAAGATTATCTTGAATTGTATCTAAGGCTAATCTAGTTTGGCCTTTGATATCTAAAGAGGTATCTGATGACGTAGCTACAGTCCATACTAGATCTTTGTATGCAGACGACTTATTACGTCCATTATAAATACCGCGCTTTCGTTCAATCACTTGATTACCCTATACTTATTACGCCTAATTAACAGGTAAAAAATAGTTGATTTAAATAAGCGAGGAAGGAGAAAAAACCAACTATTGTTTACTGCTGGATTGGGTTGTTGAACGAAGCCGCTCTGCGGCAGAAAAGATAAAAGCTCACCTTTATTCTCCCATCCTAAATACTTACTAGACCCTGCCTACCTTGGCAGTTATCTAGGAGTATTACGATGAACACTCACGAGCAACAACGCTTTGATTTTCTTTATGAACAACATCTTACCAACTTAACACTGCAAGGCAAGCGGCCTGCGACCATCGATGCCTACAGCCGCGCCGTTAGGCGCATTAGTGCGTATTTCGACGCTTGTCCTGATAACCTTTCAACTAATGACCTGAAGCGCTACTTTGCCAGTTTGATTGATTCACACTCGTGGAGCACCGTGAAACTCGACCGTAATGGGCTACAGTTTTTCTATCGACATGTGCTTAATCAACACTGGGAGTGGCTTAATATTGTTAAGCCACCACAAGTCCAAAGACTGCCTGATATTCTTACCCCTGCTGAAGTTTCTATCGTCATTAGCCTTACCCATAAGCTGCGATATCAAGTGTGTTTTCTCGCCTTATACAGTATGGGGTTGCGCCTCGGTGAGGCTATTTCACTGCAGGTTGGTGATGTCGATTCACAGATGATGCAAGTGCACATTCGTAACGCTAAAGGCGGTAAGGACAGGTTAGTTCCGCTGCCACAACGTACCTTATTAGCGCTGCGATATTACTGGCAAACTCATCGCCACCCACAGCTGATTTTTCCTGGTAAAGATAGCCAGCCTGATTCATTGATAGATAAAGGCGGCATTCAGAAAGCTTTAAAACGGGTTATCCGTGAGTGCAATATTCATAAGTCCATCAGCCCACATAACCTGCGTCACAGCTACGCCACTCATTTGTTAGAACAAGGGTTAGATTTGCGCTCAGTGCAAACTTTGCTCGGTCACAACAGCCTTAATACCACCGCCCGTTATACCCGCCTCACCTCTATCACTCGAAAAAACACTGCTCTGTCCGTTAACCAACTGACTGATAATTTGGTGCTCAAGTGGGAGTGTAACCTATGAAGTTCATTGAACTTTTACGCGACCACCTCGATGCCTTTAATCAGGCTTATGATGGTCAAATAACATCATCCATGCGCCAAGCTATTTTCGCCATGCTTAATTGTCGCAGCAATACTGAGCGAACCAGCCAGTGGGCATGCCGCAGCTGCACTCATACTGCTGATTTCCCGCTGTCATGTGGTCATCGCAGTTGCCCTCAATGCCAGCACAACACCACGACAGAGTGGCTCAACAAACAGCAAGCTAAACTCCTGCCCGTAGAATATTACATGGTGACGTTCACCTTGCCTTATGAACTACGAAGCGTCACTAAACACCAACCTGAAATGATGTATCAAGCCATGTTCTCAGTGGCCGCCAGCGTGCTCAAAGACTTCGCTAAAAACTCAAAGCAAATCGGTGGTGAGATTGGTTTTACGGGCGTGCTGCATACCCATAACCGAAGGCGTGACTTTCATCCTCACATCCATTTCATTATCCCTGCGGGTAGCTTCGATAAAGCGAAAAAACAGTGGAAAAAACACAAGGGTAAATACCTGTTTAACGCCTTTAACCTGGCCAAAGTGTGGCGAGCAAGATTGCTAACGCAACTAACCGATAAGCTCAACATCAAGATACCAACCTCAATCCCCAAAAAGTGGGTGGTAGATTGCCAACATGTAGGTAAAGGGCTGCCTGCACTCAAGTACCTGTCGCGATACCTTTATCGCGGCGTACTGCCTGATAAAAATATCGTCAGTGCAACCAGTAATCAGGTGTCCTTTGAGTATCAAAGTAGCCACACCAACACCACTGAAATACG
>NZ_JBFRJJ010000060.1:1021-1341 GCF_041468785.1 Shewanella sp. 10N.286.52.E4 | reverse complement strand
CCATCAACAAGGCCTGAAATATCCACGCCATCAATGCTGTAATCGCCATTGGCATCAACAGTGACGCCAGTGATGACCTGCACTGTGCCAGCGCTATCGGTCAGGGTTAGGGTGACGGTTGAGTTTGGCGCGACATCGGTGGTGCTACCTGAAATGTCGGCTGTTTCTGCACCATCATTAATGGTGAGGGCTACATCAATTGAACCCGCAGTGGCGTCCATGTTGTCAGTGTCATCATTAGTGACAGTCTGACCGTTTTGATCCACAGCTGAAGCATCAACAGTGATGTCGCCATCAACTAGGCCTGAAATGTCTACGCC
>NZ_JBFRJJ010000060.1:0-250 GCF_041468785.1 Shewanella sp. 10N.286.52.E4 | reverse complement strand
TCGCCATTGGCATCAACAGTCACGCCAGTGATGACTTGCACTGTGCCAGCGCTATCAGTCAGGGTTAGCGTGACTGTGCTGTTTGGCGCCACATCAGTGGTGGTACCAGAAATGTCAGCTGTCTCTGCGCCATCATTGATGGTGAGGGCCACATCAATAGAACCCGCGGTGGCGTCCATGTTGTCAGTGTCAGCATCGGTAACGGTTTGACCGTTTTGATCGACAGCTTGAGCATCAACAGTGATGTCGC
>NZ_JBFRJJ010000059.1:1066-1239 GCF_041468785.1 Shewanella sp. 10N.286.52.E4 | reverse complement strand
AGTGGTGGGTCGTGAAGGATTCGAACCTTCGACCAATTGGTTAAAAGCCAACTGCTCTACCAACTGAGCTAACGACCCATCTATTTTTCACTAAAACTTATGTTTTAATTGGAGAGAAAGCCAACTGTCTATTCTTGTTAACAAGAGCACGAACAACTGAGCTAACGACCCAT
>NZ_JBFRJJ010000059.1:0-231 GCF_041468785.1 Shewanella sp. 10N.286.52.E4 | reverse complement strand
TCTAGTTTTACGTAATGATTTATTACGTCTGAATTAAAGCCAAACTGGCAATCTCACTTTCAGAAAAGTGGTGGGTCGTGAAGGATTCGAACCTTCGACCAATTGGTTAAAAGCCAACTGCTCTACCAACTGAGCTAACGACCCATCTAGTTTTACGTAATGATTCATTACGTCTGAATTAAAGCCAAACTGGCAATCTCACTTTCAGAAAAGTGGTGGGTCGTGAAGGAT
>NZ_JBFRJJ010000058.1:1460-2112 GCF_041468785.1 Shewanella sp. 10N.286.52.E4 | reverse complement strand
CTTTTTGCCGTTAATTTGAAGCGGTTAAAACCATCTCAAATCAACCTGACTCAGTGTTTCGCTATTGCGCTCTGCCGTGTCAGTGGATGCGCATTATAGGCAAATCAGATTTTCGCGCAAGGGCTTTTTTACATAAAAATGAAGTTATTTTGCATTCCTTGCTTAAGTACAGGATACACACGAGTTACCCCCAAACTTATCCACATAATGGCCATTAAATCGATAATTCCAGGCGCATTAAAGCCAACTTACATGGTATGAAAGTGAAGTATATAAAGCCTTCAACCTCAATGCTTAACTTTAAAAACTCCAAATTGTTCAAGTCCACTAGATAATATGTATAGAAACTATCCACATTTCTATTGGTAATTAATCTTATTGTTTCTTAATTATGGCCATAGAAGCTAAAACTACAGGCACAGCGTTTAGATCTAATTGAACATTTAGCACTAATTAAATAAGTCTGATCATTTTTAACAGCATAATATAAAGACAACATGCCTACGCTAAAAACTCCATACTCAGTTAATTTTATCTAGACAATAGGTAATTGATAAGATGGATAAGATGGATAAGATGGATAAGATGGATAAGATGGATAAGAGGTTATGCCAAAGTGCCACTTACTACTAAACAGTAGAACAGTAGAACA
>NZ_JBFRJJ010000058.1:0-665 GCF_041468785.1 Shewanella sp. 10N.286.52.E4 | reverse complement strand
ACAGTAGAACAGTAGAACAGGCTATAAATACCTTTATTGAAATGAATAACAACCTCTTTATTGCTTAGTGGCATATCCACTGCTTGAGGAAGGTAGAACTATGTTTAAAAGAGGAATTAAGTAAACCTGTGAGCGGCTGTTGTTGAGAGTTAGTAAAATCCTAATCATAGTTTAAAAACATCACTATAAGTGTATAACGGGTAAACTGCTCTATTAATATATGATCAATATGATGGATGGTTATAACGCTTTGAAATGGCCTACTTTGTTACCCTTAGCATGTATTCCACACTATCTATTAACTAAGTGGCCGTTTGAATAAGCTCAAATTTCAAACACAAAAAAGCCCGTTACGTAAGTAACGGGCTATCTGCTCTCATAAAGAGAAAATTAGCGTCTGGGAATGACCTACTTTCACATGGGGAGACCCCACACTATCATCGGCGCGATTGCGTTTCACTACTGAGTTCGAGATGGGATCAGGTGGTACCACAATGCTATTGTCCCCAGACAAATCTGGTTTTAAAGATGGTGCTGATACCCAGAATCGAACTGGGGACCTCATCCTTACCAAGGATGCGCTCTACCGACTGAGCCATATCAGCATGATCTTGCTCAAGATTACTTGTCAGTAATTTAAGACTTAAATTAGGCGCTTGGCGATG
>NZ_JBFRJJ010000057.1:0-4739 GCF_041468785.1 Shewanella sp. 10N.286.52.E4 | reverse complement strand
TACAACCCAGATAAGTTTTACCAGAAATGAGTCCAATCATTTCTTGGCATTACCTACATCCATGTAGGCATATCTGAGTTGATGGTAACTAGATTTATTACTTACTGTGAAAGGTAAGACTTAGTAAAGAATATAGAGCACTTAATAAAGTAAGACTCAAAGAAACAAACAGCTTTCCGAATTTAGTTAATCGCTTATGCGGTTAACGACCAAATTTGCTTGGTGACAATAGCATTGTGGTACCACCTGATCCCATCCCGAACTCAGTAGTGAAACGCAATCGCGCCGATGATAGTGTGGGGTCTCCCCATGTGAAAGTAGGTCATTGCCAAGCGCCTAATACTGATAAAGCCCTAACACAATGTGTTAGGGCTTTTTCTTTGCCTAAAAAAAGTTCAACCGCGGGTTTAGACACATCAACAGTTGATAGTGCGAGTGATATGCCCATGTAAAAATAGGTCATTGCCAAGCGTCTAATTTCTCTTAAATGAGAACAGATAGCCCGTTACTGACGTAGCGATTTTTTTGGGTCTGGAATTTGAGCGAACTATTTAGCCGCTTATGGAAACAGATAGTGTGGACGATATGCCCATGTAACAGTAGATAATCGCCAAGCGTCCCATATCTTTAAAATTAGTGCCTCTTATTTGAAAGCAGATAGCCCGTTACTGACGTAGCGGGCCTTTTTGTGTCTAAAATTTGAGCGAACTATCTAGCCGCTAATGGAAACAGATAGTGTGGTCGAAATGCCCATGTACCCTTACAAGGATAGTAAAAAATAGTTGATCGCCAAGCGCCCCATATCTTTAAAATTAGTGCCTCTTAATTGAGAGCAGATAGCCCGTTACTCACGTAATGGGCTTTATTGTAGCTGGGTTATATGATTATAAAACTCAAGTGTAAAGTTAGATGCAACGAGTTAGATTGAATCGGATATCTTTGAGTGAGAGCTCAAGGCGAACTACTGCATAAGTAATCCGTTAATTTCTACCGTCTCAAATACCTAATTTATTTGCCTGATAGTGTTATTAAATTCACCAAGGTACAATGAACTATCATTTTCCAAAATATCTAAATATGCCTGTCAGCTTAAAACCATTTAATACATTAGCTTTAGAGCAGGGCTGCCTTCAATTTTTTGAAGTAACGTCTGTTATAGAACTTAAACAACAACTTATTAAAGCAGCGAATGCTTCACTACCTACATTGATTTTAGGTGGAGGGAGTAATGTTGTTTTTACTAGTGATTACCAAGGCGTAGTGATTAAAGTGGCGACAAAGGGCATTGAAGTTAGTGAAGATGCTGAAGCTTTTTATATCTCTGTACAGGCGGGCGAAAGTTGGCATGAGTTTGTTGGCTATTGTTTAGATAATGGTTTTCATGGCTTGGAGAACTTAGCACTGATACCTGGCACTGTTGGTGCTGCACCTATTCAAAATATTGGTGCCTATGGGGTTGAGATTGACAAGTATTGTCAGAAAGTCAGTTACTTGAATTTAGCTAGCTTAGAAAGCAATACATTAACTAATTCAGAGTGTCATTTCGGATATCGTGATTCAATTTTTAAAAATGAATTAAAGAATCAAATTGCCATTACTGAAGTTCAGTTTAGATTACCAAAGGTATGGCAGGCAAATATAGAATATGGCCCACTGCAGCACTTTAATTTAGAAACAGTCACACCAAAACAAGTATATGACACTGTATGTGATATTCGAAAGAGCAAGTTACCTGACCCAGCAGTGCTTGGTAATGTAGGCAGTTTCTTTAAGAACCCAATAATAGAAGCCTCTCAATATATTGAGCTACTTAAGACCTATTCTGATTTGGTTGGTTATGCCCAAGCTGATGGCCAAATTAAAATTGCGGCTGGTTGGTTAATTGATGAAGCAGGCCTTAAAGGGGTCAATAAAGGTCGAGCGGCAGTGCATGATAAACAGGCCTTAGTGTTAGTAAACTTGGATGACGCAGTCGGAGAAGATATTTGTCAGCTTGCACATTACATAATGGATATTGTGTTAGCTAAATTTGGAATTCAATTGGATCCTGAGCCAAGGATTATTGGTGCAACTGGCGAGGTAAATTTGTAATGAATGAGCATTGGGACAAGAAAGCGCAGATTATTGGACTGTTAGATCATACTGAATTTATCTCTGGTGAACTAATTGCACAGCAAGTGGGATTATCTCGTACTGCAGTTAACAATCATATTGCACAATTAGAAACCTATGGTGTCGATATCTTCAGTGTAAAAGGTAAGGGATATAAATTAGCTAACCAATTACCTATTTTTGATAAAAGTAAACTTGTAAACAACATCGAAAATCGTTGCTTTTATTTTCATGAAATAGAAAGTACTAATGCTTTTATGCTTCAACATGCTGATGAACTAAAAAATGGTGATATTTGTATTGCTGAATATCAGTCAGCGGGTCGAGGTAGAAGAGGCAGACAATGGGTTTCACCATATGGTCAACATGTTTACGCATCTTTGTTTTGGAGACTTAACCAAGGCATGAATGCAGCCATGGGGCTTAGTCTTGTTGTTGCTTGTTCAATTGTGACTTCCTTAAAGGCGTTTGGAGTCGATGGTTTAGGCGTTAAATGGCCGAATGACATTTACCGAGATAATAAGAAGTTAGCAGGGATATTAATTGAGCTATCAGGTCATTCAATCGATGAGTGTAATTTGGTAATAGGCTTTGGTATCAATATGAGCATGTCAGAACAACATGCCGAGCAGATTGACCAACCATGGAGTGATTTAACCTCTTTGAATTCAATGCCTGACAAAACTGAGCTGTTAACGGCTATTCATAAACAACTTAAAATTGATCTCATGCAGTTTGAAGCTGAAGGTATGGAACCTTTTATATCACAGTGGCAAGAGTATGATTTGTTTTATGACAAACAGATTAATCTATTAATGGCACCAAATAATGTCACAGGAACATGTAAGGGCATTGATAAACAAGGTGCAGTGCTACTAGAGCACAATGGAGTAATAACGTCATATATAGGTGGAGAGATCAGTTTACGCGGAAGTGAGTAAACTGAATAAATTTCTAGCAACTATTTACGCAATAAAACTCGGTCAACCAGATGGTTGGCCGCTTTTTTTAGAATTAAGTTCGCACGCTCGCGGCTCGGTTTTATGTTTGTTTGCAAATTGGGACCATTGATCGTATCCCAAATGTTGGCAGCGGTAGCGTTGGCTTCATCATCTGAAAGTTGTGAATAGTGATGAAAGAAAGACTTTGGATCGCTAAATGCGCCTTGTCTGAACTTTAAAAAGCGTTGTTGGTACCATTCTTTTAATAATGATTCTTCAGCATCGACATAAATAGAGAAATCGACATAATCGGATAAGAAGCTACTTTTACTTTCAGGGCTAGGATCTAGCGCGGTTTGAAGTACATTTAACCCTTCGATAATAAGAATGTCAGGTTGATTAATGTTCTGTACTTCATCAGTGAGTCTGTCATAAGTCACATGAGAATAAAGGGGCGCACTGACATTGGGCTCACCTGCTTTTACTGCAGAAATAAAATCGATCAGCATTTTCATGTCATAACTCTCTGGAAAGCCTTTTCGCTTTAGCAGGTTATTATGGGTGAGTTCTGCCAAGGGGTATAAGAAGCCATCAGTGGTGACTAGTTCAACTTTAGGGTGCTCAGGCCAACGTTGTAATAATGTCTGAAGAATTCGAGCAGTGGTACTTTTACCAACAGCAACACTACCAGAAATACTAATGATGTAAGGTGTTTTAGTGGGTTTGTGATTTAAAAATTGATCAAGCACCACACTGCTTTGCTGCTTTGAATCAATAATGAGATTTAATAAACGGCTTAAGGGAAGATAAATGTCAGTGACTTCATCTAATGACAGCTGTTCATTCATACCACGTAGATTGGCTAGTTCATCTTCGCTAAGTGTTAAAGGTACAGAATTACGTAATTCTGACCACTGTTGGCGAAGAAATGAAAAATAAAGTGTTTGATGTAATGTATTGGTCGCTGTCATATCTTCCTTTCCTTAGGTCAGGCACAGTACACCACCAAATTATTTTGAACAATAGCTAAAGTCATCTTACTTATCGTCGGTTGACTAAATCGCTTTATTTTTATCCTGCTCAATCAAATAAAGCCCAAAAAAGCGCCATTTGAAACTTTTTTTAGCTTTTTTATGCATTTCCTATTGCACTTACGCCAACATTTACCTAATATCCGTTTCCGAAATGATTAGCCGGCATAGCTCAGTTGGTAGAGCAACTGACTTGTAATCAGTAGGTCCCGAGTTCGACTCTTGGTGCCGGCACCATTTTTCTGGAGGGGTTCCCGAGTGGCCAAAGGGATCAGACTGTAAATCTGACGGCTCAGCCTTCGAAGGTTCGAATCCTTCTCCCTCCACCATTTTTAAAGGTAGTTAGGTAGCCTTATTCAGGTTGCGCGGATGTCGTATAATGGTATTACTCCAGCCTTCCAAGCTGATAACGCGGGTTCGATTCCCGCCATCCGCTCCAAATTGCTGAACGACTTGATTGCTTAGTAGTTCGTTTAAATGAACTATTAAGTCAATCAAATCCTTTAAATCAGCACGTCCTGTCTTATGCTAAACTTAATCACCAAAACTAAACTAATTAATTCGATGTCATTCTATGCATCGGACTTTTTCTATATGTGTTTTCATCACCAAGACTCTGGATTGAGGCAATATCATGGCTAAAGAAAAATTTGAA
>NZ_JBFRJJ010000056.1:0-49173 GCF_041468785.1 Shewanella sp. 10N.286.52.E4 | reverse complement strand
TTAGTTGATGGTGACATTACGGTAGACGCCTCAGCAGAAGATAGGAATGGTAATACCGTTGTAGCTGATGCCATCGACAATCTGGATGCCACTGCGCCGACATTAGATATTACTATTGCCGACGCAAGTTTAGAGTTTGGCGAGAGCACTCTCGTTACATTTACATTTAGCGAAAAAGTCACAAACTTTAACCTAACGGACGATATCATTGTTAACGGAGGCACATTAAGTGGACTTGTGAGTAACGATGGCGGTGAAACTTGGACTGCTACATTTACGCCAACTGATGGTTACAGTGGTTCAGCGAGCATCACTGTTAATGATGATACCTATACCGATTTATCAGGAAATCTCGGTTCAGGAGATAGTGAATCACTTACTATTGCTGACAACACTGTTGATGCTGTTGATGATGTTGTAGGTACTATATTCTCTACTGCTGCAGACTCAGCTAACAATTGGATTAGCCCAGTAAACGCAGATGGTGAGGCTGACTTTGTAATTAGCGCAAGAAATGCTGATGGTACTACGGGGGTTCTAACTTACAACGAAGGAACAAATCAACTTGGTGTTGATGGCTCTCCAAGAGCCTCAGGACAAATTGCAGATCAAATTGAGTACGATTCTGCTACTGGCACTTCAGAAGCCATTGTCATCGACTTTAATGGCTTAGTTAATGAAGCTACATTTACCGTATCTAAAATGTTTGCTGACGAAAATAGTGGCGAGCAAGGTACTTGGTATGCTTATTACAATGGTCAACTCGTCGCCTCCGAGACATTTACAACAACAGAGGGCACTACCGGTACCTTTACTATCAATACCGGAAACATAGTCTTTGATCAGTTAGTTTTTGAAGCCGCACCTACAATCAGTGAAGAAAATGGTGGTTCTCCATTAGCTGACTCTTCTGATTATTATCTTGATTCCGTCACGGTTACAGGTCCTGCGCTAGTTGATGCATTTGTGGTTCAAGAAGATCAAACTTTAGTTATAACTGATATTGCTGATGGCTTATTAGCAAATGATACCGATGCACAAGGTCATAGTTTCAATATCAGTCATATCAATGGAACAACATTCACACCAGGACAAGCGGTCACATTAACCAGTGGCGCAATCGTCACAATTAATGCTAACGGTACTTATACTTATGACGTAAATGGTGCTTTTGACTCCTTAACTGCAGGTGAATTGGATACAGATACTTTCACTTACACTATTACAGACCAATATGGTGCTGTAGATACTGCTACTGTCACTATAAATATTGTTGGAGTCAATAATGCGCCAGAGCCTGTTACTGACAATTTTGCCATTATTGAAAATGAGCTTTTAACATTCACAACCGACGATCTGATTAACAATGATAACGATGCTGAAAATGATACTTTGACCGTCAGTGGTTTTGCTCCTGATGCATCAGATACAAGTATGATTGATGCAAACGAGGGTGGCGCCTCATTCACAACCGCATTAGGCGGCACTATCACCATCAATGCAGATGGCACTTATAGCTACCAAGCGCCTAGCTTAGTTCATAACGCCGGTGATGTAATCGTTGATACGTTCTACTATCAAGTCACTGATGGTACAGGCAATTCAAGCTGGACAGCCATCACTATTGATGTAACAGATACTGCGCCAACCGCTGTAGACGATCTAGATAGTATTGGTTTTGGTGGAACTGCTTATGGCAATGTAATAACAGGAGCTGGAACTGATGGTTCTGGCGTCGATACTATCGGAGCTGATGCTACTACGGTTAAGAGCGTGTCATTTGATAATACTACCTACTCCAATTTTGATGCTGATGGCAATCTTACAATCGTGACCGACAAGGGTATTTTGATTGTCAATCAGGACGGCAGTTATACCTATGAGTCGACTCAAACAGATACTATTGCAGAAAGTTTTGATTACAACGACCTACTCAATAGTAACGGTATTTCATTAAGTGGCATCAATGATGTTAACAGCCTAGATTTAACCAATTTAGACGCACCTGGTACAAATATTGGTAGCAATGGAAGTCGTTTGGGCGTTGGTGGTAATGTAATCAATAACTCAGAAGCTATGATTATTGATTTAGGTACTGACGACAACTTTACTGAAGCGACGATTGGATTGAATGGGGTCAATGGTTCTGACGTAGCGACTTGGACAGCCTATGCTGCGGATGGTACTACCGTGGTGGCAACAGGAAGCACGACTAACAATAGTATCAACATTATTAGTAATACAGCATTCCAGTATATTGTCTTAACCGCTGGCAATGGCAGTTATGGCTTAAACAGCTTAACTGCGACATCTGTCGGAGATGGCGTATTAAGTTCAGAAGACTTTAACTACATTCTTGAAGATATTGATGGAGACACTTCTGAAGCGACATTAACCGTCAACCAGGATTCAACCCCTATAGCTGACACTGACAGTCAAACTGTGTCAGAAGCTGGACTGGTTGAAGGTACAGAGGAAGGCAGCAATTCCCATATTGCTACAGGTAACTTATTAGATAATGACTCAGGAGTTAGTGCTTCAACTTCAATCACATCTATAGATGGTCAAAGTGCGACTAACGGTATCATAACTATTAATACCGCCAATGGCACGTTAACCGTTTATACCGAAGATGGTGCTGGTATACGTGCAGGTGACTACCAGTACGAACTCACGAACACTAATAACACAAGTACTGATTTACTCGAAAGCTTTAACTATATTATCGAAAATAGCAGTGGTGATTCGAGTAATGCTAACCTTGATATAACCATCGTTGATGATATGCCAATTGCCAATGATGTGACACAAAATCTACAAACGATATCAGCACCTATAGCAACCAATTTAACCTTCGTACTCGATGTGTCTGGCAGTATGGATGGCAATGCAGGTAATGGTAAAACTTACCTTGAAACAGCCGTAGAATCGTTAACTGCACTGATTAATGAAGTAGATAAAACCGGTAACGTAAATATACAAATCATCACATATTCAAGTGGTACGGCTAATTCAGGTTGGTTACTCGATGATATTGATGGTGCGATTAATTACTTAAACAGTTTAGTCGCAGGTGGTGGTACTAACTATGCAGCTGCAATTAATACTGTAATGAATAGCGGGGATATACCCACTGGCTCAGATCAAGATTTTGTCTACTTTATTTCTGATGGCGTACCAACTGGTGGTCAATCAGTAGACACAGATTTACAAAGTGAATGGCAAACTTACGTTCAAGATAATTATGATATTTCTTTTGGTATCGGTATCGGAAATGCTGTCTTAGATGCCTTACTGCCAATTTCTTTCCCTGAAGTTGACGGAAATGAAGAATATGCCATTGTCGTAGACGACGCAGATGACCTTACCAGTACCATTTTAAACTACTTCGATAACAGTACGATTGTAGGTGATTTGGGGCTGCTTGCAGGCAATAGTACAACTGGTGTATTAATTGGTGCAGATGGTGGCCGTGTTGATACTGTCATAATAGACGGTGTGACGTATACCTATGACCCAGCAAATCCTGAGCAAATATTAACGACTGACTTTGGTGGAATATTTACCATTAACTTTGAAACGGGTGAGTACAACTATTTCATTGAAGTTAACAAGAACATTATCAACGAACAGGAAACGATAGAAGTTCAAGTTGTTGATAATGACGGTGATACTGGGTCATTATCATTAATAATCGAACTTGATTACTATGCGGGTCTTGATGCCAACGTTAATAACATCATTACTAACCAAGCTGATGGCTCAACACTCAATATTGATGCTGCTTACTTAACTCACGGTGATGCGACACCTGATTCAGCAGCGATTACCTCTGTTGACGGTGGCGCGACTTTAGCTAACGGCGTTGTAACGCTTGATAACGCTAATGATGGTGATTCGTTCAACTACACCCTTGAAGGTAATGGTGCGTCAGATAGTGCTGAAGTCACTGTTGACTACCAAACATCTACCACGCTTACTGGTACTCATGAAAACGATATAATTATAGGTAAGTCTACTCAGAGTGGAACGCAAGCAATTGTTAATGCTACAGTAAAATCAGGTAACACCTATAATGCTACCAACCAATTTGGCTTTGAAGTTGCGGCGCTTGCAGCAGGCTTATCTGTCACTCAAATTCAAATTGATTTACGAGCTGGGACAGATGGCAATGCTACCTTCGATATTAGTGACACGACAATAGCTGTAGGTAGTGACTCTGTTGGTATTACAGATTCTGCAAGTGACATTTTTGCAGCGATGACATCTGACAATTCAGTATTAACCATGAACTTTACTGATGGTGACTTTAGCTCTGGAGACTCTTTCTGGTTTGCCTTTGACACAGATAGTCTAGGTAATGATGTCGGTAGCGACTTAGCGGCACAATTTGTCACCTTCACCATAACCCTAAGCGATGGAAGCAGCCAAACTGCAACCTATGTTGATGATGGGCAAAGTGGATCTTCAGGTCAGGTCTATTTTTCTGACAGTGTTCTAGATGGCGGTGCTGGTGATGACGTCTTAATTGCTGGCGATGGTAATGATTTACTCATTGGCGGTGAAGGTGATGACCTATTAATCGGTGGTTTAGGAGATGATTTACTCATCGGTGGCGACGGTAACGATACCTATACCTGGTTAGCAAGTGAAATGGGTAATGACGTTATAGAAGGCTTTGATATCAATTCTGATACGTTAGATTTGAGTGATTTATTGCAAGGTGAAAATACCGATAACCTCTCTGATTTCTTAAGTCTTTCATTTGCAGACGGTAATACCACTATTTCAATAGATGCAGACAACGATAATGTTGTAGATCAAGTCATTGTATTGAATGGGGTTGATTTATCTGATGCTAATAATTATTCCACAACCGATGACGGCGTAATAATTAACGGTCTGCTTGATGATGGTGCGCTCATTGTCGACACCGAACCAGCCGTCTCAGCCCAGAGTTCGGCTTTTGACCCGTTAGATAACGCCCCAGATGGTAATATTATTCCTTAAATACAACACTTTGTTGACGCTACGTAGTAATATGTAAGCGTCAATCAAAGAGATTGTTAATAATTATAAATATGAAGGATCTATATTAGGTGCCAGCAACTGCATCAAACAATCAAGAACAGTGGACGATTTCAGCGTCTCAACGTACCACTGTGGATCCATTACTTGATTGTTTAGTCTTAATGACAGAACATTTTGGTTCTCCATGCTCAAGTGATTCACTTGCGGCAGGCTTACCATTGACCAGTTCCGTCATCACACCAGAGTTGCTGCCACAAGCTGCAGCTCGAGGCGGTTTGTCGGCAAAATTAACCCGCAAAGATCTTAATCAAATCTCTAATATTTTGATGCCATGCATTCTGTTATTAAAGGATAAAAAAGCCTGTATTTTACGCAGCATTGATATTGATGCCGATAAAGCGGTTATTCAGTTACCTGAAACGGGTGGACAAGAATCGTTAACAATAGAAGAGTTAGAAACGCTCTATGTTGGCTACCTATTTTTAGTGAAGCAAGAATTTCGCGGTGATAATAGTTTTGATGTACATATCCATGACAATAAAACTCATTGGTTACTGCAAAGTATTAAAGATTCAGCACCTATTTATCGCGATGCTTTAATTGCTTCTGTATTGGTCAATTTATTTGCATTGGTTTCACCGCTATTTATCATGAATGTCTATGATAAAGTTGTACCTAATTTAGCCTTTGAATCGCTATGGGTTTTAGCTATTGGTGCAAGTATTGCCTATTTATTCGACCTCATTTTGCGTCAATTACGTAGCTATCTAATTGATGTTGCAGGCAAGAAAGTCGATATAATCGTCTCATCGAAACTCTTTGCTAAAGCTATTGGTATCCCATTATCTAAGCGTTCGCCCAGTGTCGGTGGCATGGCTCGACAACTGAGTGAATTTGATAGTATTCGAGAAATATTAACGTCTGCGACTATCACAACACTAGTCGACCTCCCTTTTGCACTCTTATTCGTCACAATTATCTATATTGTCGCGGGTGACTTAGCGATTATTCCTATTATTGCTGGCATCATCATCATCGGATTTACCCTTTATATCCAACCACGCTTAAAAGCCGCCATCGAAGAAAGCAATCGTTTTTCTAGCCTTAAACATGGCCATCTCATTGAAAGCCTTACCGCACTAGAGTCAATTAAAGCCAATGGTGCTGAAGGGTTAGTTCAAAAGAGTTGGCAACAAATGATCGGTCATACCGCTAACTGGCAACTAAAGTCGAAAAAACTCTCAAATGCAGTCAGTAATGTGGCGAATTTTGTGGTGCAGTTCACCGTGGTTTGCGTGGTGATTTTAGGTGTATATCGCGTTGCAGAAAATGAAATTTCGATGGGTGGGATTATCGCTGCGGTGATGCTTTCTAGCCGTGCGATATCGCCGATGGCGCAACTTGCTGGACTCATTACTCGCGGAAACCAAACAGCCAGTTCACTTCGCCAACTTGATGAAGTGATGAATCAAGAAGAAGAATTTGAGAATAAAGGCCACTTAGTCAGCAAACAACGTCTACACGGTAAAATTGATGCTGATAACGTCGCCTTTAGTTTCCCTGAAGCTGAAAAGCCAGTTCTGCACCCACTATCAATACACATTAAACCAGGTGAACGAGTTGCCATCATTGGTAGAAATGGTTCAGGTAAAAGTACCTTAGCAAAGCTATTAGTGAGTTTATACAAGCCAACACAAGGTAGCCTTCGCTATGACGGCTTAGACACTGGGCAAATACACCCTAGTGATTTACGTAAGAACTTTGGCTACTTGCCACAAGATGTGACTCTGTTTCATGGCTCGATCAAAGATAATATTCTTTTTGGTACTCGCCAAGTAACTGAACACCAATTAATTAGAGCTGTACAGTTATCAGGTGTGAGTATGTTCACCAATCTTGAAGCTGAAGGATTGGATCAACAAGTGGGTGAAGGTGGTTTAGCATTAAGCCGCGGGCAGCGACAAACAGTCGCATTAGCCAGAGCAACGCTAAATGATCCACCTATATTACTAATGGACGAGCCTACTGCCAGCCTGGATGCTCGCGCTGAAAAACAATTTATTCGCTCGATGGAGCATGTAAGTAAAGATAGAACGCTATTACTCATAACCCATAAAATGCACCTATTACGTTTGGTTGACCGTATTATTGTTTTGGATAAAGGTCATGTTGTTGCTGACGGACCTAAAGATAGTGTCCTTGAAAAGATCAATAATGGGTTATTGGCGGGAGGGCGAACTTAATGTCGAACAAGCTCTCAAGCCATGACTTAGAAATGGTAGATGATGTTTATGGCGCCATTATGACCGATGCACCTAGCGGCCATCGGTTAATCATATGGTCTCTTACTGCGATGACGATCTGTTTTTTCATCTGGGCTTATTTCTCTGAACTTGATCAAGTCACCTCTGGCATGGGCAAAGTCATCCCATCTTCTCAAGTACAACTTATTGATAGTTTAGATGGCGGTGTACTCCAAGAAATTTATATACAAGAAGGCATGATTGTCACTAAAGGTCAGCCTTTAGTTAAAATTGATGATATTCGCTTTCGTTCTGATTTTGCTCAACAAGAACAAGAAGTCTATAGCCTACAAACCAATGTCATACGCTTGCGATCTGAATTAGACAGTATCGTGATTTCAGATATGACTTCAAACTGGCGTGAGCAGGTAAAAATAACCAAACAACCTTTGATTTTCCCTGATGAAATCATCGAAGGTGAACCTAACTTAGTCAAGAACCAACAAGCAGAATACTCAGGCCGTTTAGACAACCTCAGTAACCAATTAGAAATATTAGTGCGACAAATACAACAGCGACAACAAGAAACAGAAGAGCTGTCATCAAAAATTACGACACTAACTAAAAGCTACCAACTGATTTCACGTGAACTTGAATTGACCAAGCCATTAGCCCAAAAAGGTATTGTACCTGAAGTCGAACTATTAAAATTAGAACGCACGGTAAACGACATTCAAGGCGAGCTAAAGACGTTACGATTACTGCGACCTAAATTAAAAGCGACCATGGATGAAGCGATCCTCAAGCGCCGTGAAGCCGTATTTGTTTATGCGGCAGATTTACGCGCTCAACTTAATGAGATGCAAACAAAATTATCACGTATGAACCAAGCTCAAATCGGTGCATTCGATAAAATTAGTAAATCGATAATAACATCACCAGTAAACGGTACGATTAAAACTCTGCATATGAATACCTTAGGCGGAGTCGTCCAGCCTGGTGAAGAAATCATTGAAATTGTTCCTTCAGAAGATAAGTTGCTAATTGAAACTAAAATCACCCCACAGGATATCGCATTTTTGCACCCTGGCCTGCCCGCTATAGTTAAAGTAACTGCTTATGATTTCACGCGTTATGGCGGCCTAAAGGGCACAGTTGAACATATCAGTGCCGATACCAGTCAAGATGAAGAAGGCAACAGTTTTTACACAATTAGAGTAAGAACTGCTGAGTCAAATTTAATAAAAAATGATGGCACAAAGATGCCAATTATTCCGGGAATGCTCACGTCAGTAGATGTAATCACCGGGAAAAGAACTATCCTTGAGTATATATTGAACCCGATTTTACGGGCAAAAGAGACAGCACTTAGAGAGAATTAGCCAAAAAGCCGGGAGGGTTTTTTACATGAGAATCAACATTAACCAATGCAAAAGCTTAAACATAATAGCATTGGCAATGTCAGCAATATTTGTCGCACCCATGCTTAACGCTCAGTCGTTAGAGCAGGCTGTTGCACATACTTTGGATACCAATCCAGAGCTTAGAATAGCGTTTAATCGCTTCAAAGCTCGCGAAGAGCAAGTCAATCAAGCCATTGCTGGTTATATGCCAACTGTAGATTTAACAGGGGCCTATGGATGGGAACAAACTGATAGTCCTTCAACGCGTCGTAAAAGACAACCAGGTAATGAAAACCTAGATGAAGGCGTCATGGAGCTTGAACGAGGAGAAGCTGGTTTTAGTATCAAACAAATGCTGTTTGATGGTTTCTATACCAGTAGTGAAGTCGATCGCTACTCTTTTGAGGCAAGCTCAGAGCAGTGGGCTTTATTCGCTGCTGCAGAAGATATTGCACTTGAAGTCAGCAAAGTTTATATGAACTTCATAAAAGCAGAACAACTATTAGTTCTGTCTGAAAAAAATCTGAAAAGTCATCAAGATATTTATGCGCAAATTAAAGAACGCACTGACTCTGGTCTTGGTTCAATTGCAGACTTATCTCAGATCTCAGGTCGTTTAGCGCGAGCCAATGCCAATGTAATAGCAGCTAGAAATAACTTATCTGATGCTAAAGCTCAGTATATTCGCATTGTAGAATCAACACCTGACAATTTAGTGACTCCAGTACCTGATATGGATTTACTGCCGCAGAATGTCGCAGAAAGTGTTGTTATGGCACAAGATAATCACCCTATTCTTAAATCTGCTAGTAGCGATATTAAAGCAGCAGATAGAGAGCGTAGTTCGGCACAATCTAACTATTACCCTAAATTCTCATTAGAGCTAAATGGTAATTGGAATAACGATGTCGATGGTGAGGATGGTTATGGTACTGGCACTACATTAGATCCTTACGTCAATGGTTACAGTAATGACCTTGTCGGTATGGTTAGAGTTAAGTACAACTTATTTTCGGGCGGTAAAGATTTAGCTCGAGAAAAGGAAGCCGCTTACAAAATTAATGAAGCAAAAGAAATCCGCCAGCGTGCACATCGCCAAGTTGTCGAAGGTGTACATTTGTCTTGGAATGCTTATGAGATGCTTGCACCCCAAAAGCAATATATTCGAGACCATGTTATCGCTTCAAAAGATACCCAAGTCGCTTACGCGCAGCAGTTTAACTTAGGTCAACGCAGCTTATTAGATCTGCTTGATACTGAAAATGAGTTGTTTCAAGCCCGTAAAGACTACTTACAAACTGAATTCGATGAAACCATTGCTAAATACCGTTTATTGAATGCTACAGGGAGATTACTTGATTCATTAAGAGTTACTCGCCCGGATATTTGGCAAGGGGAACGTGAATATGAAGGGGGAGTAAAATAATGAAATATGTACTTTTACTGCTCACAATATCACTGACTTTTGGTTGCTCGATGCGCCATATTGTTTCAATGGACACACAAACTCAGCAAGAGTTTGATCTTAATGACAATGACAGTGATGGCGTTATCATGGCAAGAGAACGCTGTGTAGAAACCGTCATCGGTGCTGACATAGATAATTATGGCTGTCCTACTGTCAGTGATATTAACGAACGACAAGAACTGCAAATTCTATTTGATAATGACTCTGCTGATATTAATCCACGCTACTATCAACAGATAGAAAAAGTAGCACAACTGATGAAAATGTACCCCAATAGCATCGTCGCTATAGAGGGACATTGCAGTAAAACTGGATCCTATGAGCATAACTTAGCATTATCACAAGCTCGGGCTGACAATGTGGTTAGTGTGCTTACAGAAACCTTTGGAATTGAAGCTTCACGCCTAAGTGCCACTGGTTACAGCTATGATAAACCTATTGTTCCCAGTGAAACCCCTGAGGCTAATGAAGCCAATAGAAGAGTCATGGCAGAAGTGACAGGTGATGATACAAAAACCGATATGAAGTGGCATATTTATAGCGTTGATCAATAAAACCTGTCACTAAAAGGAGCTCATTTTTGCAGGGTAAGGGTCGGAAATTCCTGGTCGGAGTAAAACATATCTACCGGTACCCTTTGTTGGCATCGGTATTTATCGTATCAGGTCTTTTTGCAGCAGCCCCTGCACAAATTGATGCTCAAAAAACCATTAGCGCCTTATCGAATCAATATGGTGAACGCGCAGGTAAACGAGCTAAAGCTTGGTTTAAAATCGTTAATGATGCTCAACAACTTGATGATATTACCAAGCTTGAAAAAGTGAACGGCTTTTTTAATTTATTTAAGTTTGTCGATGATAGCGTACTTTGGGGAGAGTCTAATTACTGGGCTTCACCAATGGAGTTTATCGGCGTTAGCGCTGGCGATTGCGAAGATTTTTCTATCGCAAAGTACTTCACCTTGTTACAAGTGGGCATTCCTGAAGAAAAGCTCAGGATAACAATGGTTAAAGCGACCTCAGTTAATCAGTATCATATGGTGTTGGCATACTATGAAACACCCGGTTCTGTGCCTTTAGTATTGGATAACCTTGATCCAGTGATTAAGCCTGCAACTAAAAGAAGCGATTTATTACCTGTTTATAGTTTTAATGGTAAACAGTTATGGCTCAATAAAGAGAAAGGCAGAGGTGTAATCGCGGGTTCCTCCTCACGTCTTGAAAAATGGAATGATTTACAACTTAGGTTGGGTATCGACAGATTGCGTCAACCCAAGCAAAAAATGGAGTAGTGGCCAAGATGACCCTTTTTCGTCAAATCTATGCGTTGCTTTTTGGTTTATTTTTACTCGTCGTAACCAGCTTAGGTTATGTACAGTTTACTGAAACTCAAAGTTTTCTCATCAAGCAAATGGAATCAGACTTAAACAATGCCAGTCACTCGCTAGGCATTATGCTGGTTCCCGCTCTAGAGAATGGTGATGATGTCGCAGCTGAAACTTTAGTCAACGTGATATTTGAGGGGGGTTACTACCAGCAAATCAAACTCACATGGCTCGTCGATGGTAAGCAACAAGCATGGAACAATGCCATTCGAATTGAAGGTGTGCCTCAATGGTTCATCGATTTAAACCTATTTAACACTATCACTAAAGAAAGTGTTATCACTTCAGGCTGGTTACAACTGGCTAAAATTGAAATAACCGCTCACCCAGGGTTTGGCTACCATGAACTTTGGCGCATTATTTCAAATACCATCATTATATTTTCAATTCTTTTTTTACTCGCCATAGTGTGTGCGCGTTTCGGCCTGAGTTATATATTAAAACCACTCAATTCACTGTCTAGACATGCTCAACAAATTGCTAATCGTCAATTTGGCCCTGACATGCCAGCGCCTAAAACCAAAGAGTTAAAAGAACTTGTTAGCGCATTTAACAGCATGTCAGCTCAACTTAAGCAGGTGTTTAATTCATTAGATGAAGAAGTATCGGCATTACGTAAGAAAAACCTCGTAGATCAAGTCTCTGGCCTTCCTAATCGACAATATATGGTCAGTCGAATCAATGGTTGGTTAGCAGAGCCTAGCAGTGGCGCTATTTTCCTCGCTAAATTTGACTGGTTAGAAGAAGTACACAGCAAGTACGGCTATCAAGTTCGTGATGAAACCATCAAACTACTGTCACAAAAACTCGAACATTATTTGGATGAAGTCGCCCCTTCAGTGATTGCCAGAATTGCAGCGTATGAATTTGCATTCTTAATCTCAGATGTTGAACACGATCAACTGACTAAATATCTACAAACCTTACTTAGAACCTTAAACAAGGAAATTTCTAAAGCAGGCTGTAAACCAAATGAAGGTTTTGCGATAGGAGTCGCTGAGCGAAGTGGTCATATGACAGTGAGTGATATTTTAGCTCAAGCAGATAACGCACTACAAAAGTCACTTACCGACAATAAAGTCTTCCACTGGTTTGAAACCACTGAACATCAATTATTTAGCCGTGAACAATGGCGTGATAATTTAACTGATGCTATTCAGAACAAGAAATTCCAATTTAGATGGCAGCCTGTATTGCTTACCGAAAATGAAGAAGTTTGCCAACGAGAAGTATATTGCCAGCTTCAGGTGAACGATAAGCTTCAGCATGCAGGCCAATTTATGCCTTATGTTGAGCTGCTTTCATTAGGCACCTTATTAGATCAATGTTTAATCGAAACCGTCATTGAAAACCGATTGCTTGAGCGAAATTATGAACCGTTAGCCATTAATCTAACCTTCCAAAGTATCAGTGATCCTCATTTCCACTCTTGGTTGCAAAACCTTCTGCGAAATAGCCACTTCCCTGAACGGATATGCTTTGAAATTCCTGAAGCCAGTGTCTATAGTGATTTAGAAAACTGCGAAAGCCTCTGCAATATTATTAGAGATAATGGAGCTAAATTTGGTATTGACCACTTCGGTCGCCAATTTGGTTCTATGAGCTACTTACAAAGCTTAAGACCAAGTTATGTGAAACTCGATCAATCCTTTGCTTATATGGAAGACGATCAGCACAATACTGAACTATGTCGCGCCCTTGCCAATGTCGCTAAGGGGTTAGACATTCAAGTGATTGTCACCGGTATTCAACAACAAACGCAGTTGGATCGTTTTGCATCAATGCGTCTAGATGCCTACCAAGGCTTTATCGCTCCGCCTATCGCAATTACATTTTAACGCGAGAGAATTTAAAGCAAGAGAATAAAAGAAAACCACGCAATTGCGTGGTTTTTTATGGATAAAGAATTTATAGATGAAGAACCCATGCGACAAAGCAATACTTCAGCTCATCCTATGAAATAAAACCAAGTTAACTTTAAGAAACGCAGTAACAAACATTAAATTTCAGACACAAAAAAGCCACTCATTGAGTGGCTTTTTTGTTTATGTGGTCGGTGATAGAGGATTCGAACCTCTGACCCTCTCGTCCCAAACGAGATGCGCTACCGGGCTGCGCTAATCACCGAAAATCTGCTCTGATATTTGAGTCTTAAGAGGAAATCCTCTGCTCCACTCTGAAAGAGTGAGTGAAACGTTATCAAATGACGTTATTCACTGGATGTAACATTTATACGGTAGGCCAATTTGATAGGATCAAAATAAATCACTAATTGGATTACTAAAATTTGGTCGGTGATAGAGGATTCGAACCTCTGACCCTCTCGTCCCAAACGAGATGCGCTACCGGGCTGCGCTAATCACCGAGATATTCTATAAATAGAATGTAGATTGAATGGGGTGACTGATGGGGCTCGAACCCACGACAACCGGAATCACAATCCGGGGCTCTACCAACTGAGCTACAATCACCACTGATTTCAATCTTGCTAACGAACGTTACCGAATGGTGCGCCCAGAAGGATTCGAACCTTCGGCCTTACCCTCCGGAGGGGTACGCTCTATCCAGCTGAGCTATGGGCGCTCGCCTTGGTTAGCGACGCACATAATAGGGATAAATCACCTTCACGTCCACCTTTGTTTATAACTTTTTTGTTCGTTTGCTCAAGTTTTGAGTAAATTGTGATGTTTTTAAGCATTTTTCATTTTAAACTCTTGATAGTTCCCTTTATCGAGGAACTTTCATATACTCAAAGATGGTTATATTTCTCGAAAGGATTGAGGGAGCATCATGGAAAAGGGAAGACTCCCTTCTAATAGTTGTAAAAATATCGAGCACCTTCAAAGAAGGGTATCGAGGCTTAGGCGCTTAGCAACAAAGTATAAACGCGCTGAAATCATTCAAAATGCCTTATTAGAGATTTCCAACATTGCGACCCATGTGGTTTCACTTGATGCTTTTTATCAAGGTGTCCACAATCATCTGCAAAGTTTAATTCCTGCTGATAATTTTTTTATTGCTTCAATAGATCGTGAAACAGGTAACATCACTTTACCTTTTTTTGCCGATGAAAAAGACTCCCACCCTTCTGAACTGTATCCTGATGAGGAATTATCTTCTCTATTAGAGCGCGGGATCACCGGTTATGTCTTAAAAACAGGTGAGCCACTCTTTTGTGATGCCCAGCGATTTGATCAGCTGGTGTCACAAGGTTTCATTGATGACCTCGGCTCTGCTTGTTTGCAGTGGCTTGGGGTACCAATCAAACATAATAATATTGTCTCAGGTGTACTCGTAGTTCAAAGTTACAGTAACGATATTAGTTACGGCGAACTTGAGCTCGAATTGATGGGATTTATTTGTCACCATATTTCTGGGGTGATGGAACGCTTGCGCCATAACGAAGAGCTTGAAATCGCCATTGTTCAGCGCACCAAAGAACTGAGCAAAGCGTACGATAAAGTGAAGCTCGAAGTTCAAGAAAGAATGAAAGCGGAAAAGTTACAAAAGTCGTTATTCCAAATAGCCGACCTTTCAGCATCAGATGTCAGTGAAGCTGACTTTTACCCCAAAATCCATCAAGTCATTAGCCAATTACTTCCGGCAGAGAACTGCTTTATCTCACTCGTGCATAAAGCCTCACAAACCTTGTCTTTTCCTTTTTATGTCTCGCAAATGAGTAGTGAGCCGCCAAAGCCTAGGGCGATGCAAGATGGTTTAACCGAATTTATTTTAAAACACAAACAACCCAAACTTCTTAGCCAACAAGATATTCAAGACATGATCCATGCGGGTGAGATCTATGGCACCAATCCAGCGCTAAACCATACTCAAACCATGAAACAATGGATTGGTATTCCATTATTTATCCATGGCGAGGTTGCTGGCGGCTTAACTATTTACAGCCTGACAGATCAGAACTCTTATGCAGCAAGAGATTTAGAACTGCTGACATTTGTCTCTCAACATATTGCCAATGCCATTGAACGTAAATTCGCTGTTGAACAATTAAAACGTAGCCATGAATTATTAGAAGATAAAGTAGAAAAACGCACCAAGGCCATCGCTGAAATGAATGACAATTTACAACGTCAAATCATGCAGCGAAAAAAAATGGAAGCGCAACTGGTATACGATGCTAAACACGATAACTTAACTGGTTTACCTAATCGTAGCTTCTTTATGGAACGATTAACTCAAGCCATCAAACATATACGTCGCCACCCAAAAGAACAGTTTGCCTTACTCTTTATTGATTTAGATGGGTTTAAGCAAATCAATGACACTCTAGGCCATTTAGAAGGCGACAGGTTCTTAATCGAAACCTCTACGCGCCTTAAGTTATGTATTCGCGAAAACGATACCTTAGCGCGTCTCGGTGGCGATGAATTTGTCATTCTATTAGATTCAATCCACCAGCATAAAGATGCAGAAGATGTCTGCGAGCGAATATTAGAGACCATTTCAGAACCATACACTTTAGCGCAGCAGCAAGTGATTTCAGGTGCCAGTATTGGGGTTGCATTCAGTTGTGTGGCTTCATCAGATACTAGCGAATCTATCTTAAGAAATGCAGATACGGCAATGTATCAAGCAAAATCAAAAGGCAAAGGTTGTTACGTGATATTTGATAGACAAACTGAATATCATTTCAATCAACGCATTGAATTAGAGCAAGATTTTTTAAATGCCATAGAACAAAATGACATTGTGGTTGAATTAACCCCTGTAGTGTCTTTTGATGACAAAGAGATCATAGCTTATGAGCCTATTAGTTATTGGCAGCATCCTTCTCAAGGCATAATCGATAACGAGCAACTCACTTCACTTGCTAACCAAACTCAAACCATGACGATGTTAGATGATTATATTTTTAAGTATATCGATGAACATTATCAGGCTCTCGCCAATGGTCTAGGTGACAAAATACAAATACATATGCCGCTTTCAAGTCAGCATATTAAGCATAAATATGGACTGCGCAGCTTACGGAATACCATCAAGCGCAGCAAAATTTGTGCATCTAAACTGTGGGTGTTTTTTAACGAGAAAGCCTTTGTTCAAGACAGCACCAACCATATTAGCGCCTTCGAATCACTATCAGAACTTGGTATCAATATTGGCATTAATGGCTACGGCACCGGATATAGCTCATTAAGTAGTTTGAGCTTCTTACCAATTAAAGCCTTAAAACTCGATGCCGATATCAGCCAACACTTAGTCAACGATAAGCAATTGCAGCTAGCAAAAGCCTACCAGCTGATTGCAACAACATTGGGCTTTAAGATTTTTGCAGAAGGTGTAGACACTCAAAAGCAAAAACAGATATTAGAAGAGTTAGGTTACATTCAGGGTCAAGGTCAGGTATTTTCACTGGTAAACTTAGTGTTAACTCAACATAGCGAAGGGGTCGATATCGCTGAGTTAACCCAAGCTTAATGCATTACGTTGCTTGCTAAGCTGATTGAGCCAAGACTCATTTTTTAACCAATAGCACAACTCATAAGCCATAAGCCATAAGCCATAAGCCATAAGGCGAGTATTGAAGAGATATTGCTATTTTTTAAACATATCTCGAATATTAGCAATATTGGTTTTAGCGGATTGCGCTTTTTCTTGCTCAGTTTGTTTTGGCTTACGGTTTTCCCAAATCAAATCATCTTGCGGTAATTCCAGCAAAAATCTGCTGGGTTCGCAGCGCATGGTTTCACCAAACTGGCGACGTTCGCGGCACATAGTAAACCATAACTCTTTTTGTGCACGTGTAATGCCCACATAAGCTAAACGGCGCTCTTCATCAACATTATCCTCATCGATGCTCGATTGATGCGGTAAAATACGCTCTTCAGTACCCACCATAAACACATATGGGTACTCCAAGCCTTTTGAAGCATGCAGTGTCATCAATTGAACTTGATCGCCACCTTCATCTTCTTGGTTGCGTTCCATCATGTCACGTAAAGTAAGGCGCGTTACCACTTCTGGTAATGTCATCGGCTCATCTAATTCATCACCTTCCAGCATTTCAGTCACCCAACGGTATAACTCTGAAATATTTTTCATTCGCATTTCAGCCGCTTTGGCACTGGTACTGGTTTCATATAGGTAATCTTCGTAATTTATCTTACGAATAAGCTGTTTAATTGCATCTACAGGTTCACCGCGAGTGGCAATTTCACCGGTATCAACAATAAACTTACCGAACTGATACAGGGAGGCCATTGCCGCTGGCGCTAAATGATGATTAAGCTCTGCCTGAAAAATCGCTTCAAACATCGAGATTTGTTTTTGATTGGCGTAATTACCAAGACGCTCAAGCGTTGCGGGGCCAATACCACGCTTAGGCAAATTTACCACACGTAAAAATGCATTGTCATCATCAGGGTTCACTACTAAACGTAAGTAAGCCATGATGTCTTTAATTTCTGCGCGGGCGAAAAACGACGTACCACCAGATAACTTGTAAGGGATCCGGTTGGTCATTAAGGCGCGCTCTAACAGCCTTGATTGATGGTTACCTCGATACAAGATCGCATAATCACCAAATTTAGTTTTGCCCATAAACTTATGACGAACTATCTCAGCGATAACACGTTCGGCCTCTTGCTCTTCATTGGCGGCAAACAGCACTCTGAGCGGCTCACCGTAAGCGAGTTCACTGAACAGTTTTTTATCGTAAACATGGGGGTTGTTAGCAATCAGGATATTCGCTGCACGCAAAATTCGTTGGCTAGAACGGTAATTTTGCTCTAACTTGATTAAGCGTAATTGCGGGAAGTCTTTGCCCAATAACACCAAGTTTTGTGGTTTAGCACCACGCCACGAATAAATGGATTGGTCATCATCACCTACCACGGTAAAACGAGCTCGTTCACCCACTAATAGCTTCACCAATTCATATTGGCTGGTATTGGTATCTTGATATTCATCCACAAGCAAGTACTGAAAACGAGTTTGCCAACGAGTGCGCACTTCTTCATTGTTACGTAATAATAATGTCGGCAGCAAAATAAGATCATCAAAATCTAGCGCATTGTAAGCTTTCATGTGCTGAGCGTAGCGTTGATATAATTTAGCAAATAATTGCGTTTGTTCATCACCGCCACGTTTAAGCGCTTGATCAGGAATGACTAAGTCGCCTTTCCAATTAGAAATGGCACTGGCAAGGGCTTTAATGAGATCTTTATCTTCTTCAAGCTCATCTTCAGTAAGCTCTTTAAGCAGTGCAAAGGTATCTTGATCATCAAACAGCGAAAAGCCTGCTTTTAAACCGACCACTTTATGCTCACGCTTGATGATCTCTAACCCCAGCGTATGGAATGTAGAGATCCATAATCCACGAGCTTCTTTGCGTCCCATCGATTGTGAAACACGCTCTTTCATTTCACGCGCAGCTTTATTGGTAAAAGTCACAGCGGCAATATTGCGCGCCTTGTAGCCACACTTTTCGACTAAGTATTCAATTTTGTTAATAATTACCCGAGTTTTACCACTGCCTGCCCCTGCTAATACTAAACAAGGTCCAGAAACATAGTGAACGGCATCATTTTGCCCAGGATTTAACTTCATGCTGTCGACTTTACCAATAACGAAAATAAACGGAGTGCGATCATACCAGAAAGCAGCGATCGACAATGATTAAATTCAACGATATCACTATTCGGTTAACCCTTAAGGCGATTCGATCGAAAGCGGCATAGCAAGCGTATTGATTATCAAGCTCTCCCCTGCAATGTTAGAACCATCACACAAGCTGAGCGATAACTTTGGACATGCAGACGGGCTCAGGTACAATTAACTCATAAACAAGAAACCTAATTGAAGATGGTATTGACGATGATTAATCCAAAAAAACTTGAAGAAGTTGCTAAGCAGCTGAGTGATAACCTTCCTAGTGGTGTAAAGCAATTTGCAGGCGAATTCGAAGAGCGTTCAAAGCAAGTTTTACAAAGCCAACTAATGAAATTAGATGTCGTTTCTCGTGAAGAGTTTGAAGTTCAGCAGCACGTGTTACTAAAAACCCGTGAAAAACTCGAAGCATTACAAGCTCAAGTTGAAGAATTAGAAAAAAAGCTTTCAGCTGACGCATAACTCCAGCTGATAGTAGATTCAATTAACGATAAAACAAAAATGGCATCCTAGGATGCCATTTTTTTATGCTCACTTAGCGAAGTTAATCTCTAATTAAGTGCAGATGAAGTGCTAATTAAGCACTTCATCTAATGCGCGCAAACATAAAGCGACGTTTTCGCGACGGGCAGCATACCCCATCAAACCGATTCGCCAAGCTTTACCAGCCAGAGCACCCAATCCTGCACCGATTTCAAGATTATAATTTTCCAGTAATTGCTTTCTCACTAACGCATCATCTGCGCCCTGTGGAATGTATACTGCGTTCAGCTGTGGTAAACGACACGACTCATCAACAACAAAATTCAATCCTAATTGTTCAAGGCCACTGCGTAATAATTGATGCATATCAGCATGACGCTGCCATGCATTTTCTAAGCCTTCAGTGGCGAGTAGTCGTAATGACTCATGCAATGCATATAGTGCATTCACTGGCGCAGTATGGTGGTAGCTTCGTTTAGCACCGCTGTCTTTATTACCCCAATAGCCCATCACTAAAGTTTGATCTAAAAACCAACTTTGCACAGGCGTAGTTCGACTTTTGATTTTCGCGACGGCTTTATCAGAAAATGACACAGGTGAAATACCTGGTACACATGAAAGACACTTCTGACTACCAGAATATATGGCGTCAATGCCCCATTCATCAACACGTAGCTCAACACCACCTAGCGAGGTCACAGCATCAACGATTGAAATACAATCATGTTGCTGCGCTAAAGCACATAAGCTTTTAGCGTCAGATAATGCGCCGGTTGAGGTTTCAGCATGCACAAATGCGAGAAACTTAGCATCAGGGTTCGCTTTCAGCGCTGCTTCTACGGCCTCGACAGAAACGGGTTCGCCCCACTCGTTATCGACGACAACAGCAGTGGCACCCACACGTTCAACGTTTTGGCGCATACGCTCGCCAAAGACACCATTACGACAAACAATGACTTTTTCGCCAGCTTCAACCAAGTTAACAAAACACGTTTCCATTCCCGCACTGCCAGGTGCAGACACGGCTAAGGTCATTTCGTTTTCAGTTTGAAAGGCGTATTGAATAAGGGACTTTAACTCATCCATCATTGCGACAAATAATGGGTCTAAATGACCGATGGTGGGCTTAGCTTGTGCAGCAAGTACTTCTGGATACACGTCAGAAGGGCCTGGCCCCATTAGCGTGCGACGTGGTGGATTAAAAGCATTAATACTTGGTGCAGAAATTGTTGGTACAGATAACATCAAAGTCTCCTTGGCTCGAGGTCAATTTGTAATAGCTCAATGAAACCTACATTTTTAATTTTATTTAACGCCACCGAATATTATCTCGTTTGTGGCTATTGCCTCTTTGGGCTGAAATGACAATAACACACAGATAGGCCAAAAGGCGCTATCCACATGAAATTTATTAGCTAAAAAGCCTTTTTAGTACTTATCTCACCCCAAATAAAAATAGCTTCCCGAAGAAGCTATTTTGATGAGTCAAGATGATGAAAAAGGTGAGACTAATGCTGACCTGAACTTAAAAAGAGCTGATAAGCAGGGCTATGAGTTTCTTCTTGATAAACAAAACCTAAATCAGTCAAAAACTGGGCGAATGCCGCCTCATCTGAAGCGGGTACTTCAAACCCCGCCAATACACGACCAAATGCTGCGCCATGATTACGGTAATGGAATAAGCTGATATTCCATTGGCTTTGAAGCGTGGTTAAAAACTTAAGTAACGCCCCTGGGTGCTCTGGAAACTCAAAGCTAAACAAGCGCTCATTTAACGGCTCAGGTGGGCGACCACCGACCATATAGCGCACATGAAGCTTGGCGGTTTCATCTTCAGATAAATCCTGAACCTGAAAACCTTCAGCTTCTAAGTTGGTAATAATCTCATCTAACTCAGCTTGGCCTTGGCTAATGCGAATACCTGCAAACACCACTGCGCTGTCACGACTATTAAAACGATAGTTAAACTCTGTCATTGCCCGTTTATTGAGAATCTGGCAAAAACGTAAAAAGCTGCCCGGTTTTTCAGGCACTTTTACTGCTAACACGGCTTCTTTTTGTTCACCCAACTCACAGCGCTCAGACACATAACGTAAACTATGAAAGTTGACATTGGCGCCACTTAATATCGCCGCAACCTTCTCACCTTTGCCCGCTTCTTTTGGATGCTGCTGTATGTATTTTTTAAGCCCAGCAACAGACAATGCACCTGCGGGTTCTGATATAGCGCGGGTATCTTCAAAAATATCTTTAACCGCTGCGCAGATTTCATCTGATGTTACCGTTATGACCTCATCGACATAATCTTTCGCGACTCTGAAAGGTTCCTCACCAATGCGTTTTACTGCTACGCCATCAGCAAATAAGCCAACTTGCGATAATGTCACTGGCTCTCCAGCTTCCATGGCCGCTTTTAAACAAGCGGCATCTTCAGGTTCAACACCGACAATTTTAACTTGAGGCATCACCGCTTTGTAATAAGCTGCAATACCTGCAATTAATCCACCACCACCTACTGGTACAAATACGGTATCAAGGTCGCGTTGTTGCTGCAGCATTTCTTGGGCAATTGTGCCTTGACCTGCTATCACAGCTTCGTCATCAAACGGGGCTATATATGTGCGATTTTCCGTTTCGGCTAATTGCTTAGCATGCTCGTTTGCTTGATCAAACGCTTCACCAAATAACACCACATTGCCACCGAGTCTTTTTACAGCATCGATTTTAATTTCTGGGGTCGTGCTAGGCATAACAATGACTGCATCAATGCCTCTACTGGCTGCTGACATTGCCACACCTTGAGCATGGTTGCCCGCAGAAGCGCACACCACACCGTCTTTACATTGCTGCGGCGATAGCTGTGACATACGGTTATATGCACCACGCAATTTAAACGAATGCACTGGTTGCATATCTTCACGCTTAAGATAAACCTGACTACCTAAGCGAGCCGATAATTTATTTAAACTCGACAGCGGCGTGACTTTCGCTACGTCGTAAACTGATGACAGCAGCGTTTTTTGCAAATACTCTTGTGCTAAAGACATAGGCTTAATTCCATCAGTGTTGGTTATATTTCAAATGCGCACATTCTTAATACCTTTACATAAGAACATAAGGTTTAGGATAATAAGAATGTGCTGATAATAAGCTTAATCTATTCGCTTAGCCTTCTAACTTACTGCGGTCGCGAATCGCGCCTTTATCGGCACTGGTTGCCAATAAAGCATACGCTTTAAGTGCTAATGACACATAACGCTCACGGCTAACAGGTTTCCACGCTAATGGACCTTTGGCATCCATTGCCGCTTTACGCTTAGCCAGCTCAGCATCCGAAACGGCTAATTTGATACTACGAGATGGAATATCAATCTCAATTTGATCGCCATTTTCAACTAACGCAATGGTGCCACCAGCCGCTGCTTCTGGTGAGATATGGCCAATTGATAATCCAGAAGTCCCACCTGAAAAACGACCATCGGTGATAAGTGCGCATGCTTTACCTAAACCACGGGATTTAAGATAAGTGGTTGGATACAACATTTCTTGCATTCCAGGGCCACCTTTAGGGCCTTCATAACGGATAACAACCACATCACCGGCAACCACTTCACCACCTAAAATGCCATCAACAGCATCGTCTTGGCTTTCGTATATTCTTGCACTACCCGTAAAGGTGAGGTTTTCTTCATCGACACCCGCGGTTTTAACGATACAACCATTTTCAGCCACGTTACCCGATAACACCGCTAAGCCACCTTCTTGGCTAAAAGCGTTTTCACGAGTACGAATACAGCCTTCTTGACGATCATCATCTACGCTATCCCAGTAACAGTCTTGACTGAATGCCGTTTGGGTAGGGATACCTGCAGGACCTGCACTGTAAAAGCGTCTTACATCTGCATCTTGAGTTTGAGCAATATCATATTTGGCTAACACTGACTTTAAGTTTCCACCGTTATCAGCAGCAACATGCGGTACGTCGGTATGTAATAAACCGGCTCGGTCTAATTCACCTAAAATGCCCATCACACCACCAGCACGATGCACATCTTCCATATGATATTTTGGTGTTGAAGGAGCGACTTTACATAAATGTGGCACCAAGCGAGACATTCTATCAATGTCATCCATGGTGAAATCGACTTCACCTTCTTGCGCTGCAGCAATCAAATGTAAAACGGTATTAGATGAACCACCCATAGCGATATCCAATGCCATCGCGTTTTCGAATGACTTAAATGAAGCGATATTACGTGGCAAAACACTGTCATCGTCATCACGATAATAACGGGTCGCAAGATCCATAACGCGGCGACCGGCTTCTAAAAATAGGTTACGACGAGCTGCGTGTGTGGCAAGAAGAGAACCATTACCAGGCAAAGACAGACCTAATGCTTCAGTTAAGCAGTTCATTGAGTTCGCAGTGAACATACCTGAACAAGAACCACATGTTGGACAAGCGCTTCGTTCAATTTGCTTGCTGTCTTCATCACTGACATTAGTATCTGCACCTGCCACCATTGCATCGACTAAATCGAGTTTAATGATTTGATCTGAAAGCTTAGTTTTACCCGCTTCCATTGGGCCACCTGACACAAAAACGACGGGAATATTCAGTCTTAACGCCGCCATTAACATGCCAGGAGTAATTTTGTCACAGTTAGAAATACACACTAATGCATCAGCACAATGCGCATTCACCATGTATTCAACACTGTCGGCAATAAGCTCGCGAGAAGGTAGGCTGTAAAGCATGCCGCCGTGACCCATAGCAATACCATCATCGACTGCAATGGTATTGAACTCTTTAGCAATACCACCCGCTTCTTCAATTGCGCCTGCAACCAATTGGCCCATATCTTTTAAATGCACATGCCCCGGAACAAATTGAGTAAACGAGTTTGAAATGGCAATAATTGGTTTACCAAAATCCTTTTCTTTTACACCAGTTGCACGCCATAACGCGCGTGCTCCTGCCATGTTGCGACCTTCGGTACTGGTTGCTGAGCGTAGTTTAGGCATTGTTTTTTCCTTCCTTTGTCATTCCATTATTTTCGATGGAATTGGTCAAATATGGTCATGTTTTGGTAGTTAATAGACTACTCACAGGATTTTTCATTATTATTTGTAGCCAGTTTTATACTGACTTTTTAAGCGGTTCTAGCCAGCCCCATTTATCTTCGGTTTCACCATTAAAGAGGCCAAAAAAACTGCTCTGAACTTGTTTGGTCACTGGGCCGCGTTTACCCGCGCCCACTTCGATACGATCAACACTTCTGACAGGGACAATTTCAGCTGCTGTGCCTGTCATAAAAATCTCGTCTGCAACGTACAAAAACTCACGTGCCATTGCTTCTTCAATCACTTCATAGCCTAAGTCTTTAGCTAATACCATGATGGTATCTCGGGTGATCCCTTTCAAAATGGCCGCTGTTGCTGGCGGGGTATAAATCTTATTGTTTTTAACCACAAATAAGTTAGCCCCTGCGCCTTCACTGACTAAACCGTTGGTATCAAGTGCAATTCCTTCATCAAAGCCATTACGTTTTGCTTCGGTCGAAATTTGCAGTGAAGATAAATAATTCCCCCCCGCTTTAGCGCCTGTAGGAATCGTATTTGGCGCCAAGCGTTGCCATGAAGTGACCGCGACATCAACACCTGCATCCATGCTGTCTTCACCTAGGTATGCTCCCCATGCAAAAGCCGCTACGACCATATCACATTGGGCATCAATTGGCGGGGTGATCCCCATGCCTACATCCCCTAAAAATATTAACGGACGAATATACGCGCTCGGTAAGTTATTACTCATGACTGAGTCATTACAGGCTTGCATCACTTGATCAAAACTATAAGGCACATTCATCCGGTAAATTTTGGCTGAATCAAACAGACGCTGCACATGATCTGTTAACCGAAAACCCGCTGGGCCAAGGTGAGTATCATAAATACGAATGCCTTCAAATACTGACGTGCCGTAATGCATTGCGTGAGTCATCACGTGTACTTTGGCGTTCTGCCAAGGCATGATTTCACCATTAAACCAAATGAGTTCTGATTGTGTCGCAGCCATAATGTTTTCCTTGTTGAATATTGATGAATGGTTAAGCGCTTACTGAAGCTGGTGTTTCAGCTCCAACTGGCACTGTTGAGCTTGTGAGCACTTGGCAATCAAGCACATCAAATAACTTAGTCAGTTGATGTGTTAACAATCCAATCACTCGCTCACTTTCGACATCAAAATTCACTTTTAATGTACTGTCTTCATTTACGGTCATGGTTAATTCTGTCACGGTAAAGCCGCGATGACGTGTCACACGTAAAACACGCTCTAGCACCTCAGGCTGCGGCTTTAATCTTAATTCAACTGCATGCATCATGTTTGCTTCTCCATTTGGTCCATCATGTCACTGTTACATGCCCCTGGTGGGACTAACGGCCATACATTAAACGCATCATCAATAGCGACATGCAGCATAAAAGGCCCTGGGGTTGCGAGCATTTCATCAAGCGCGGCTTCTACTTCTTCAGCGCGATGAATGGTGCGGCCTGGAATATCAAACGCTGATGCCATTAATACAAAATCAGGATTATCGGATAAATCAGTTTCGCTATAACGTTGCTCAAAAAACAATTGCTGCCATTGCTTTACCATGCCTAATTTTTGGTTATCAATAAGCAGTATTTTTACGGGTAATTTACGACGTTTGATGGTGGTAAGTTCTTGTACATTCATCATGAATGAGCCATCACCGGATACCGTTACAACGGTCGCATCAGGTCGAGCAACTTGAGCGCCAATTGCTGCTGGTAAGCCAAACCCCATAGTGCCTAAACCCGCACTAGATAAATGGTCCTCAGGACGGCGGAACCACATGTGCTGCGCCACCCACATTTGGTGCTGCCCAACATCACAACTCACGACACTGTCTTCTGGTAATTTATTAGCTAAGCGGCGTAACATTGCTGGAGCATAGATAAGATCGCCAGGGTGTTGATAATCCCATTGATGCTCACGGTATAAGTCTTCCACTTCTTGTTGCCATTGGGTCAATTCAGTTTGCATATCTAATGATGCTGCAAGGGCGGGTAACACTTGACGGAAATCTGCTGAAATCGCTACATCAGCCTGACGTAGCTTGTTAATTTCGGCAATATCGATATCAAGGTGCAATACTTTGGCGTTTCCAGCAAAAGTGGCTAAACGCCCAGTCACCCGATCATCAAAACGTGCACCGACAACAATCAATAGATCGCATGACTGCACCGCTAAATTTGCCGCTTTGCCACCATGCATGCCTAACATACCAAGGTAACCTTTAGTGCCATGAGCAATGGCGCCTAAGCCTTTCAATGTGGCAACAGATGGAATACCTGTTTTATCAATAAACTGACGCAAATGATCGACCGCGCCAGCCATGCCTACGCCACCACCAACATATAAAATGGGTTTCTTTGCTTGCTGTAATAATTCACGTGCAGCATCTATGGCTGTGACTTTAGGTGCTGGCTCTTCAGTGACAGTCAGTAATGGTGTTTTATACTCAAGCTCAGCTATTTGGATGTCTTTAGGTATATCAACTAATACTGGACCTGGGCGGCCTGAAGCCGCGATTTCAAACGCTTTATATAAGGTTGGAATTAATTCATTAATATCGGTGACCATAAAGCTGTGTTTGGTGCATGATAATGACATCCCCAATACATCGATTTCTTGAAAGGCATCGGTACCAATTACGGCGGTAGAGACTTGGCCAGTTATCGCAACAACAGGCACTGAGTCCAATAGCGCATCAGACAAAGAGGTAATAAGGTTAGTGGCACCGGGTCCTGATGTCGCGAAACACACCCCTGTTTTACCACTTGCTCTAGCATAACCGACTGCGGCAAATGCAGCGCCTTGTTCATGGCGACTCAAAAGGTGTTCTACTGGGTGACCATAGAGTGCATCGTAAATCGGCATAATTGCGCCACCAGGATAACCAAATACCGTGGTCACACCGTGTGCGGCTAAAACTTTGATGACTGCGTCTGCACCACGCATTTTCTGCCCTGATTCCATATTGATACTCTCGTCATTGATCTGCGTTTAAAATTAAATATTTTTTGATAAAGCGACATAGTCACAGTGATTGTTAAATCCCATAAAACAAAAAACCCCCGGTCCTTTCGGAGCGGGGGTTTTTGCAAATTCTGACTATTAACTCAGTCTCGTTGCCAAACGCCACCCCCGCGGTGACTTAATAATCACGACGGTAATAATCACAATAATGAGCTGGGCAGCTTGGTTAAACATAAATAACTGAGTCCTAAAAAATATTTGTTAACTTTTCTGTTAAGTCAGGCTCAGTGCCAGACTTGTTTATAATTCATCCTCTATAGGAGTACCATAAAGTGATTTATAAACACAACAAAAAATCCTGTGTTGTAAAAAAAATTCAGCTTCCCTGCCGAGACAATGCAAACAACAACAAAAATCTAAAGCTATGAAGGTAAGTTTAAATTCATCGGTGAACTTAAATTACCCCCCTAATTTTCAATAGATTGTTTCTACTTATCATTCATTGAAAGTAGATTTGATGCCTGCTCGACAGCCTAGCTGAACAGGTACTTCACAACACAATCAACAAATATTAGCTAGCTTCAACAATACCTTTCATATCAGTCATGTAACCGCGTAACTCTGCACCAATAAACTCAACATCGGTATGACGAATCGCTTCATTCACTTCAATTAAACGCTTGTTATCAACACTGTTTGAGCCTTCTTTAAGGCCAGCGCCAAGTAACTCAGATGACATTGACTTAACGTAATCAGTCAGTAATGGCACAGCTGCGTGGTTGAATAAGTAACAACCATATTCTGCAGTATCAGAGATCACGACGTTCATTTCGTATAAACGTTTACGTGCAATAGTGTTCGCAATAAGTGGCGTTTCATGCAAAGACTCATAATAAGCTGACTCTTCGATGATGCCGGCAGCAACCATTGTATCGAATGCTAATTCCACACCCGCTTTGATCATAGCAACTAAGAAAATGCCTTTATCAAAGTAAGTTTGTTCATCAATGTACTCGTCAGATACAGGTGAGTTTTCAAATGCCGTTTCGTTGGTTTCTGCTCTCCAACGCAATAAGTTTGCATCGTCATTAGCCCAGTCTGCCATCATGGTACGAGAAAACTCACCGCTGATGATGTCATCCATGTGCTTTTCAAATAGTGGCTTAAGAATCACTTTTAATTCTTCAGCAACTTCAAAAGCTTTCACTTTGCCTGGGTTTGATAAACGGTCCATCATGTTAGTGATGCCGCCATGTTTAAGCGCTTCAGTAACCGTTTCCCAACCTTGTTGGATTAACTTTCCTGCGTAGCCTGGCTCAACACCGTCTGCAACCATTTTCTCGTAACCAAGAATGGCACCAGTTTGTAACATGCCACAAAGAATCGTTTGCTCACCCATCAAGTCAGACTTAACTTCAGCGACAAATGAAGACAGTAAAACACCTGCACGATCGCCACCTGTAGCACTTGCATAGGCTTTAGCAATGGCAAGACCATCACCTTTAGGGTCGTTTTCAGGGTGAACAGCGATTAGCGTTGGTACACCAAAACCACGCTTATATTCTTCACGTACTTCAGTACCAGGACACTTAGGTGCAACCATCACAACAGTGATGTCAGGGCGAACCTGCATGCCTTCTTCAACGATATTAAAACCGTGTGAATAAGATAATGTTGAACCTTGCTTCATTAATGGCATAACCGCATTGACAACGTTTGAATGTTGCTTATCTGGGGTTAAGTTCAACACTAAATCTGCATCAGGAATTAATTCTTCGAACGTACCTACTTTGAAACCGTTGTCGGTTGCTTGCTTCCAAGAAGCGCGCTTTTCAGCAATGGCTTGTGGACGTAGCGCAAAAGAAATATTTAAACCTGAGTCACGCATGTTCAGACCTTGGTTTAGGCCTTGTGCCCCACAACCTAAGATCACAATGTTCCAATCTTTGATAAAATTACAACCGTCACTAAACTCGGTACGGTCCATAAAGCGGCATTGTGCCAATTGAGCTAATTGTTGACGTAAATTCAGAGAGTTAAAATAGTTAGCCATCTGAGATACCACCTTTAATTCAGAAATTTGAGACGCAACATTCTGGCAGTCAAAGTGCTCAGAAGTTGTGATTGAAGTCACTATAGCGCATGCTTGTTATTGCTTAAAATGATATATTCGGAACATAACGTTTCATTTTATGCAATACTGGTAAAACCTTATATCGTTCAATAAACAACCAAGACTTGTACAAGGCAATCTCATGGATATTCGTGCGTTAAAACTCTACTTACACCTATGTGATAGTCTGCATTTTGGCAAAACAGCAGAACAAACCCATGTCAGCCCTTCGACCTTAAGTCGTGCCTTGCAACGCTTAGAAGAAGAAGTTGGTTGCAAATTATTTGAACGAGATAATCGCAGTGTCAGCATCACCCACGCAGGTAATGAATTTAAGCGCTTCGCCGAGCAGACATTATCAGAATGGCTTAATCTAAAAGGTCGCATCGACCCCGACCAGCCCCTGCTTCACGGGCGTATTAATCTGTATTGTTCTGTTACTGCAGCTTATAGCCATTTGCCTGCATTGTTAGATCGCTTCAGACGTGAGCATCCTTTAGTTGAAATCACTCTCATTACTGGTGATGCTGCCAATGCCGTGGATGAGATCCAGCACAATCGAGCCGACTTTGCGATTATTGCCTTGCCTGATTCGCTTCCAAACAGCCTACATTTTGAAGAAATTGATCAAGTACCTTTGCACGTCTACGCCCCAACAATACATTGCCAAGCCCAACAGATGATCAATCAAACGCCAATCAATTGGGCACAACTACCCTTTATCGTGCCTGATCATGGACCAGGTCGTCGTAGAGCCGATAATTGGTTTAAAGCGATGGGGTTTAAGCCCAATATTTATGCACAAGTGTCAGGCCAAGAAGCCATTACATCGATGGTGGCACTGGGATGTGGTGTGAGCATCAGCCCTGAAGTAGTTGTCGAAAATAGCCCTGTGAGGGAGCGCTTAGTGAAGCTTGAGTCACCGCAGCTTATTCCCCCTTTTAAACTCGGGTGTTGCTGTAAAGAAAAACGTATTCAAGAACCCATTTTAAAAGCATTTTTAGATGTGATTTAGTTAGGGCTTGATTGGCAAACCTCAAGCACCTCTTGTTGATACAGAGCCTGCCATTGTTATCCAAAAATGATCGAAAATTGCTGACTATCAATAGCTAACTATCAATTGACAAGTGACGTTGAAAATTTAGTTCAAGGCACGACTAAAAACGAGCCGCCCACTGAGTTGACTTCAGCTTTTTTAATAACGCATAAGAATATACAGACAGATTGATGGTTGAAACTTTAACGTCTTCACCTGGGTTTCTATCGGTTTCTTTTAATGCTTTAACTACCCCAGCAGGCATTTGATCGAGTACTACATCTAAATGAAATGACTCCGACACAATTCTTTTTCAGCGTCAGGATTTGGAAATATGGCATTAAAACATTCACTCTTGCCAGTATTTACATTAGCTACTTATGCATCAAATGTTATTAACTGATTAAGTACATTGATTTATTTGTCATTTAACGCTCTAATATGCAGCTTAATTCCAACGGAAGGAAATATAAATGAGCAATCTAGACTCAGCACAAGGCACAAGTGCCACTTCAGTTAATGCAATAACCCCCTCAACTAAAACATCTTTTAAATTTCATGGCATTGGCGGTGAATTCTTTGGCATATGGATCGTCAACATGCTCCTGACCATGGTGACCTTCGGCATTTATTCAGCTTGGGCAAAAGTCCGTACTCACTGTTATTTCTACAGCAATACGGAACTTGGCGGTGACCGCTTTGAATATTTAGCCACACCAATGCAGATTTTAATTGGCCGTATTATTGCTGTTGTGCTGTTAATTGGCTGGGCGATTTTAAATGCTATTAACCCCATTATTGCCATCGCACTCGCCGTTATCTTAATGTTTGCCACGCCTTTTCTGGCTGTTCGTAATATGCGTTTTGATGCACGCATGACTCGTTTTCGAAATGTGCGCTTTAATTTTGAAGGATCGTACGCTGGGGCTTACCTGCAATTATTAGTTAAACCTTTACTCGCTTACTTGATTGTTATTGCTGGACCGATGGCAATTGCAGCGGGGTCAAAGTTCTTATCTGATGAGCTTATTGGTGTCGGTGTTGTCGTTGCTGTGCTGTTTTTCTTTGCTGCTATGGTTTTTTGTTATGCCTGGGTCTCGGCAGGTATTGCTCAATATATGGTTAATGGCTACCGCTACGGTACTAAAGCATTTCAAGCTGAACTGAACATCCGTGAATATATGAAAATTGCATTAAAAGCGATGGCCTTATTTATGGGCGCTATGGTGGCCAGCACTTTAATTGCATTTGCTTTCGGTTTTATGTTTGGTGTTATGGATTCTATTGTCGAACTGATTAAAAATGGCTTCAAAGGCTCAGATGCTATGCAAGATGGTCAAGCGATGGGCTATATGATGTTAATCGTTAGCTATTTCTTTATGCTTGCACTGAGTATGGTGATAGCTGCTTATGTCAAAGTCTGCACTCGTAATTATATGTTTAATGAGACCAAGCTTGATGGTGAACTGCAGATGCGTTCGAACATGGCACTAGGCAGTTTTTTAGCATTAGTTGTCACCAACTTTTTATTAGTCATCGTCACATTTGGTTTTGGTATCGCATGGGCAGAAGTGCGTAGCGCAAAATACATGGCTTCAGTAACCGAAGTTGAAGGTGATTTGTCACTGGTGCACGCTCATGATCATAACGAGCAAAGCGATGCAGCAATTGCTGATGAAGTGGCGGGAGCCTTTGATATCAACATAGGTATTGTGTAAGTCAAGCGCTTGATAAGTTGTAATGACAACTCATAAAGACAAGTGTAATTATCTTTCTCACAGCACTTTGCTGTGAGAAAGTTTTATTCAACCTCACCTTAATCAAAAAACCATGTTGAGAATGCTGTGATAGAACAAATAGACGGCCACATTCTGGCACCTAAAAATGCCACCAAATACCCAGCTTCAATGGTATTAGGGGCAAATGGAATGCTAACGGTGAGTAGTGAACCTTTTAGCGGTCAACATCAACTTGAAACCACAGAAATCTCTGCAGCACTTGGAAATACACCACGTAATATTACCTTTAATAGCGGCCACGTATTTGTAGCCAGTCAAAGCCAGCATTTAAATCAATGGCTCACTAAGCACAGTAAACCCTCTGTCATTAATAAGCTTGAACAACATTTAGGCTTAATTGTTGTAGCTTGTATCGTCACCGTTATAGTGACTTACAGTACGATTGTTTATGGTGTTCCAACAGCGTCAAAATTGATTGCCAATATGGTACCTCACTCTGTTGAAAAGCAAGTCGGCGACTACAGTTTGTCACTGGTGGAAGAAATGGGATTTAGCGAGTCAAGTTTAACTAGCGACCGCCAAGCTGAACTTCAACTACTATTTAGCGACACAGTAAACAAACTCCCCCAACAAGCAGAATTATTTTCACAACCACCACAGTTACTTATTTTCTCAAGCAAAGAGGGCGCTAATGCATTTGCCATGGCTGGCGGCCATATCATTCTTACCGACGAAATGATTGAACTTGCAGACAACGATAGTCAACTTCAAGCTGTGCTTTTGCATGAGTTAGGCCATATTCGACATAGACACATTATGACCAGCATAGTGCAATCCTCCATCTTATCGATAGCTGCTGCGATGATCGTAGGTGAAGCCAGTGGTATTGCCGACACCTTAATGAGTGTAACGGTATTAGGCACCAGTTTAAGCTACTCGCGTCACCACGAACACGAGGCCGATAACTTTGCAGCCGAGCACTTACATAACTGGTATCAAAATACTGACTCGCTGGTATCTCTATACAAACTACTACAATCAAAGCATCAAATAGATATTCCCGACTGGGCCAGTACTCATCCTAACCTTGAAGATCGCATGGCTGAATTAAAGAAATATTCACAAAATCAATGATAGCTAAATACTAGTGAGCTCATATTTAATAATAACGACATCTTATATTCTGAAGTGAAATTCTTTAGCACAAACCGTTAGCACAAAGCCTGCGCAAATCTATGTTTCATTTTAGCTGCTACACTTAACTGCGATTAATGGATTATTTTAGTTAAAATTAGCAAACAAAAGGATTTGTTTATGGCGATTGCCTGTGTCATCACCCGTGCCTGCTGCGGGGTTGAAGCCCCTAAAGTCACTGTAGAAGTGCATTTAAGTAATGGATTACCCGCATTTAACTTAGTTGGATTACCTGAAACCTCAGTTAAAGAAGCTCGCGAGCGTGTTCGTAGTGCATTGATTAATGCAGGCTTTGAATTTCCAATGCAGCGCATTACGGTTAACCTTGCCCCTGCAGATCTCCCCAAGCAAGGCGGTCGTTATGATCTCCCAATTGCAATAGGGATTTTAGCGGCTTCAGGTCAAGTGCCATCAGATAAGTTAGCCCATAGTGAATTCATTGGTGAGTTAGCCCTGTCAGGTGAAGTGCGTCCTTGTATTGGGATTTTGCCTGCCATTATTGCCGCTAAAAATCAGCAGCATCAGCTCTTTATCCCCATAGAAAACCGCAGAGAGGCTGAATTAGTCGGTTATCAACAAACTCACTTTGTCGCTCATTTACAACACCTTGCATCTTTTATGCATGGCCAAGCTAAACTGCCTTTAGTGGATCAGCAGCCGCAATGGTTTGAAGAGCTAAGCACTGGACCAGAATTGTGTTTAAGTGAAGTCATCGGCCAGTATCAAGCTAAACAAGGATTAGAAATCGCCGCTGCAGGTGGACACAACACCTTATTTTTAGGGCCGCCAGGAACTGGCAAGAGTATGCTTGCCAATCGTATTATTCCGTTACTACCTAAGCTCAGCTATGAAGAAGCGATTGATGTCGCAGCTATTCATTCCGTTGCAGGGCTTAACATAAAACCTAATGCCTTTTTAGAAAGACCGTTTCGCGCACCGCATCATACTTGCTCTTCCATTTCTTTAGTGGGTGGCGGCAGTATTCCTAAACCAGGTGAAATTTCACTAGCCCACAGAGGCGTATTGTTTTTAGACGAAATAGCCGAGTTTCCGCGTAAAGTACTCGATTGTCTGCGAGAACCTATGGAGTCTGGCGAAGTCGTTATTTCACGCGCGGCAGCCAAGGTTAAATTTTCGAGTCGATTTCAACTGATTGCAGCCATGAACCCAAGTCCTTGTGGTGATATTGAAAATGCACGTTCAACTCCCGATCAAATTCAACGTTATTTATCCCGTTTGTCAGGCCCGTTTTTAGATCGATTTGATTTAACCATTGAAGTTCCGAAACTGCCTGCAGGCACACTGACTCAACCGCAAAAAACAGCTGAGAGCAGTGAAAGCATTGCCAAGCGCGTTAATCTTGCTAGGCAACGACAGTTTGCCCGTGCAGGCATGCTTAACAGTGAGCTATCACCAGCCTTGTTGAAGCAACATTTATCCATGAGTCAGGCTGATTTAGAGTTCCTCGACCAAAGTGTTCAACAACTGGGTTTATCTGTGCGAAGTTTTCATCGTATACAAAGAGTCGCTCGCACTATTGCCGATCTGCAACAATCAAACACCACAGAACGACGTCATATTGCTCAAGCACTGGGGTATCGCGCAATGGATCGACTGATGAATCGTTTAAGCCAGCAATAAAAAGCCCGTGCCGAGATAAAAATTATTAAAAAGCGGATAATTCAGCCCGATACCGATTATCTGACAGGTAATTTTTTAGTAAAAAATGCGATATTATTGTTCTGCTGATTGAGGATATGCTTATCACGGAGTAACATAAGCCTCCATTTACAGGAGAGCTAGATGCCGCTGTTCGCAAAAATTAAAGGATCTGTAGCATTTATTTGCTATGTCATAAACACTATCTTCTGGGTAACACCTATACTTATTTTCAGTATATTCAAGGTCTTGCCAATTATATTCATTCGTAAGGTTTGCAGCTATATTTTGGATAATTGCGCCAGCGCTTGGATCAGTGTGAATGGGATTATAGAAGCCATTTTTCATCCAACGAAGATTAAGTTGACTGGTGATAACCAATTCTCAGAAAAAGAATGGTACATGGTGATTGCCAATCACCAATCTTGGGTAGATATCTTAATTTTACAGCGAGTGTTTAATAGAAAAATTCCATTTTTAAAGTTTTTCTTAAAACAACAGCTCATTTATGTCCCAATTTTGGGTTTAGCTTGGTGGGCATTAGACTTCCCATTTATGCGTCGCTATTCAACAGCGCAGTTAAAGAGAAACCCTAAACTGAAAGGCAAAGATACCGAAATCACCCGTAAGTCTTGTGAAAAATTTAAGCACAAGCCTGTGAGTGTGATGAATTTTGTTGAAGGGACGCGGTTCCATCCTGGTAAACATAAAAAGCAAAGCTCGCCGTTTGAGCATCTACTCAAACCGAAAGCGGGTGGAATGGCTTTTGCGCTTGATGCCATGGGCAGCCAAATTAATAAATTAGTTAATGTCACCATTTACTATCCAGGTAAAACACCTTCTTATTGGGAGTATATTTGCAACGACCTAGATGAAGTGCATGTTGATATTCAAGTGACAGATATCCCCGATGCTATGCGCGGTGATTACAGTAAAGACCGAGAGTTTAAAATTGAGTTTCAAAATCAATTGAATCAACTCTGGTTAGAAAAAGACAATAAAATCAGCTCAATGGCTGAAAACAATAAATAGAGGTATTTAGCTCCATGCTAAATTTTTTACCCGGTCCAATTATTTTTTTCATTAGTACCTGCTTATTGATTATTAATACTGTTCTATGGGCAGGCTTAATCAGTATTGGCGGCATCATTAAATTGTTCATCCCTTTTCAAGGACCTAGTAAAGCACTATTGAGCTTGATGAATCGTTTTATGTGGGCTTGGGCTACATGTAATGGCGGCATTTTGGCATTAATCGCTAAAGTCGAGTGGGACATTCAAGGTTTAGATGGGTTAGACCAAAATGGTTGGTATTTGCTTATCAGTAACCATGTCAGTGGTTTTGATATTGCTGCGCAAACTTATATCTTGCGAAACAATATTCCAATGCTGAAGTTTTTCTTAAAAAGAGAGCTTATTTTTGTGCCCTTTTTAGGCTTAGGCTGTTGGGCTCTTGGCATGCCATTTATGAACCGTACTAGTCCTGCGAAGCTTAAAAAGAATCCCAAATTAAAAGGCAAAGATTTAGAAACAACGCGTAAAGCCTGCGAAAAGTTTAAAAACACACCTACATCTATCATTAATTATGTAGAAGGCAGCCGTTTTACGCTTGATAAGCATCGTCGTCAACAATCACCTTATCGTCATCTTTTGCGCCCTAAAGCTGGCGGGATTGCTTTTACCCTGTCAGCAATGGGCGAGCAATTTACTGGTCTACTCAATATGACATTGGCCTATCCAGATGCGGACGCCAAAGCAAAGGAAGGTGTGCTTTATCAAGTCATGTCTGGTCGAGTAAAAAGAATTGTAGTGCGAGTTGAGCAACTACCTGTCCCGGTAGTAGATTCAGAAGTGTATTTCTCGCAGGCTGAAACACGGGTTGAGTTTCAGCGCTGGCTCAATAATGTTTGGCTAGAAAAAGATCAGCAACTAGACGAGATATTCAAACAGTACATAGCTGATACAACAGACAAAAAGTAGTCATTAATCTCATTTTAAAACACGCTAAATAGCGTGTTTTTTCGTTTTTACAGGCTCACTTCTTCTCATTGTTAATCACTACGCCATTTTACAACATTCACTAGAATCAAAAACTGAAATCTAATTTGAAATAAAACACATAGCTACGTAATATGGAGGTTATTGGCTGTAAATACCGTTAACGTGGTACTTACATTTGACTTGATAATGATCCATTTTGCGACTGCCTTACTATCATTGTTAAAAGAGTTTGCCAAAACTAACAAAATGCAGCCCAGCATGATGCTTTATCAATGCTCATACCCATAACAATAGGTGCAGATTGAATTTACCTTTATCCAAAACGTTGAGAGCATGCTTGTTCATTTGGGTTTTATTTACCTCAATGTCGGCTTCCGTTTTTGCCTTCACTCCCCAGAACGATAACCACTTACTGTCTTTTGAACAGTTTGAAGCCTCTAATGAGTTGAACCAAAATTCAGTCACAAAATTATTCATGGATAAAGCCGGCATGCTGTGGGTGGGTACCCAAGATGGTCTGCACAGTTACAACGGCATTCAATTTGATGTTTTTCTGAATGACAGCAACAACCCGAATAGTATCGTAGGAAATTACATCACAGATATACTGCAGTCCGCTGATGATAATTTATGGGTTGCTACCTACTCCCAAGGGCTAAGCCGTTTAGACCTTACAACAGGCCAATTTACCAATTATGGTGTCGAACAGGGCTTAGCGGATTTACGGGTGTCAAAAATCACCCTTATTGGTGACTATTTATGGATCGGTACTAAAACGGGTTTATACACTTTATCGCTAAAATCCAACAAAATAACCAGAATAAGCCTCAGTAATAATGTGGAACCGCACATTACCAGTGTCGCAAATGTTGATGATAAATACATTTTCGTTGGCACAGAAAAAAGCGGCACTTTTGCTATTGATAGCAACACCATTATTCGACTCGATATCCCGTCTGAATTAAGAGTAAACAGTATCCAGAATAACAAACTTGATGGCTCAGTTTGGTTAGCCATTGAGAACAAACTTATCCGATACGATTTAGAGACCCATGCTAAAACAACAATCTGGGTTAATGAACAGCCGACAATATTTAATGAAATAAAAGATTTCGTCATTAGTAGCAGTAGCCAAGTTTGGGCAATTGGGGCTAATTCTGGCTTAACTCAACTGGATTACATCGATAATCAATGGCGCAGTAGAGTCCATAAATATGACCCTAACAGCCGTAAATCCATTAGTGAGAATAACTTGCAGAGCATCATGCTCGCCCATGATGGTACTCTGTGGCTCGGCACGCGTTATTCAGGCATTAACAAGCTCAACCTGAATCAAATCTATTTCAATCATATATACGAAATGCATCCGTCAAAGCCGAAAATGGCCAATATGATCCGCGCTATTTTTCGTGATAAACAACAACGCTTATGGATAGGAACTGAAAGTGCTGGCCTTAAGAGCTTTGATGAACAACAAGGCCAATTTTATTACTACAATGATTTGTTTGCTAAAGCGCTCAACCTTAATGAAAATGAGCTAAGCCTAACTGTTCATGCTATCACCCAAACTCAAGATGGTAATTTATGGTTTGGCACTAGCCATGGCTTAGCAAGATTAAGCACTGACCAGCAATTAACCTTTCTCCCAGCATTTGACCATTTAATACCAAATACTCTACATATCCGTAGTTTAGCCTTAGATGACCAGCAACGCCTGTGGATAGGTAGTAACAACGGCTTGTATTTCGTTTTACCGGGTGAAGGTGTATTACATCAGTATCAGTTTGATTTCCAACCTGACTACTCTCCGAATAAACAAACGATTCTGTCACTTAAATATCATAATGACAGCTTATGGATAGGCACTATGGCGGGCTTAGTGCGCTTAAAGCCAGACCAACAGCAATTGACCTTAAAAATGCGTCAACCCGCAGATGACACCACCTTAAGTGATAACAGAATTAGAGATTTTATTGTCACCAGTGATGATCAATTTCTGATGGCGACTCATAGCGGCGTCGATAAAATTATCGAAACAGCAGATGGCTCTATCCATTTCCAAGCCCTAAATGAACAAATAAAACAGCATACGATTTATGCCATTCTTGAAGATGACAATCACGACTTATGGCTTAGTACAAATTCAGGGCTAATCCGCCTAGCAGGCCATGACTTAACCACTTTTAATGAATTTGATGGCGTACAGGCCAATGAGTTTAACGGTGGTGTTAAATTTAAAGATCCTGATGGAGAATTATGGTTTGGCGGCATTAACGGCCTAAACCAGTTCATGCCAGAAAATGTGCCAGCCATTAGGCCAGATACCAAGTTAGCACTCACCAGTTATAGCTTTGGTGAAGAACGTCATCAATTATATGATCTCATGTCTCCCCCAGAGCTATTTATGCCGTATGAGGACAAAATCATTCGATTTGATGTCAGTGCATTAGAATTTAATTACCCTGGATTCCACCAGTTTAGCTATAAACTGCTTGGCCAAAATGATAACTGGGTCGATTTACATCAAACCAATGAGATTGCCTTTTCCAATCTTTCACCTAAAGATTATGAGCTATTAGTTCGTTTTACGTTAACAGACAACAACTATCAACAAACCCCATTAAGCATTAAGTTTACTGTTGTTCCACCTTTATATCTCAGTAAAGGCGCCTACGTCATCTATGGTATTGCCATCATGTTGATATTGACCTTTATCGTTTACTTAAAACAACTCAAACGTGAAAAGCAACGTGAGTTTGAAATGAGTATTCGCGCCTCTGAAGAGCGACTTAAACTCGCACTTTGGGCTTCAGGCGATGGCATGTGGGATTGGAACATTCGCGAAAATAAAGTCTATCGCACCGATATGGTTCCGCCATTAATGCTAGGCGACGAAACCCAGGCATTGATTAATAACATCCATCCAGAAGATAAAGTCAGAGTCGCCAAAATTCTCAATCAGCATTTAGACGGCGAAATTGAGTTTTTTGAAGCAGAATACCGAGTCGAAAAACAACCTGGAAAATGGGTTTGGTTGATTGATCGCGGAAAAGTCGTTGAGTGGGACCAACAAGAACGTCCAGTCAGAATGGCCGGTACCCATAAAGATATCACGGTCAGAAAAGAAACCGAGAACGAGCTTAAACTGTCTACTCAAGTACTGCACAGTATGAATGAGGCGGTAGTCGTCGGTGAACTAGATTATCGAGTTCGTACAGTCAATCCTGCGTTTAGCCGTATCACAGGCTTTGATCATGACGCCATTGCAGGTAAACACTTTTTGTATTTGGCTCATGGCAAACGTTCTAGAGAATTTTACCATAATGTTGAATTACAACTACTGCGCAAAAAGCACTGGGCCGGTGAAATTAACATCCGCACCAAAGATAAAAAAGGCATTCTCGCTTGGCTTGAAATCAACCAAGTCATCGATAATAAAGGGGAAACCAGTCACTTTGTAGCTGTGTTCACCGATATAACATCGCGTAAAAAAGCCGAAGAAGATCTACGGATTTTAGCTAACTTTGATCCGTTAACGGGTTTACCAAACCGAACCCTATTCCAGGACAGATTAAATCAAGCAATCACCAAAGCACATCGTTCTAAGTCGATTGTGGCGCTGCTATTCCTTGATTTAGACCGCTTTAAACATATCAATGACTCTATGGGTCATCACGTGGGTGATTTACTATTAAAAGCCGTGGCATCAAGACTACAGAACGCCATTCGCGATGGTGATACTGTAGCCCGTTTAGGTGGTGATGAATTTACCATTATTCTTGAAGGTGTCGCCAAACTCAAAGCTGCCACCATCATTGCAGAAAAAGTACTTAATGCCTTTAAAGCACCCTTTTTATTAGATGGTAAAAACATGACTGTGTCTCCATCGATTGGGATTAGCCTGTTCCCCAATGATGCAGATGACAGCACCTCGTTAATTAAGTATGCCGATACAGCCATGTATCACGCTAAATCTTTGGGGCGTAATAACTTCCAATTCTACACCGAAGAGTTAAACCAATACGCAACACGCCACGTTGAACTCGAAGCAGGGCTTAAAGAGGCGATTCAAAATAATGAGCTTTATTTAGTCTATCAACCTAAATACGATATCAAGACCAAGCGCATTTTAGGTGTCGAAGCTCTACTGCGCTGGAATAGTCCGACTCTAGGCTTTATCTCACCTGTTGAGTTTATACCGCTTGCTGAAGAAACAGGGATGATTAATGCCATTGGTCACTGGGCAATTGATGAAGCATGTAACCAGCTAGCTAGTTGGCATCAATTAGGTTTCGACGATATTTCGGTTGCGGTGAACTTATCAGCAAGGCAGCTTAAAGCCGATATTATTTCAACCATTGAAGTGGCATTAGCGGTATCTGGCCTACCAGCAAGTGCCCTAGAGCTTGAGCTAACAGAGTCGATGATTATGGGGAATCCACAAGATTCTGTGAAAGTATTATCACAGTTAAAAGCCTTGGGGCTTACTATTGCCATTGATGATTTTGGTACAGGCTATTCAAGCTTAAGTTATTTAAAACGTTTCCCTATCGATACCCTTAAAGTCGATAGAGAATTCGTCCGTGATATTATTGAAGATCCCGATGATGCCGCAATTACCAGCGCAATCATTACCCTCGCCCACAGTTTAGAGCTTAATGTTGTCGCTGAAGGTGTTGAAACTCAAGAGCAGCTCGACTTCTTAAAATATGAAGGCTGCGATCAAGTGCAGGGTTTCCTATTAAGTAAGCCGCTAACAGCTGATGATTGCTTAAAGAAATTAAAGCAAGATAAGCTTGAAAAAAGTACGGATATCGTCAGCGAGCAATAAGCCATAATGAGATAAGAATTCATTAGTGCCTATTGCCATCATTCGTCTTTGAATACGCACAATAAAAAACGACCTCCTAAATAACGTTATCAATATAACGTAAGGAGGTCGCATTTTTGTTATGCCAAGAGCTAGCTATTCGCGACTCAAACTCTGCTATTAATGACCTTGTAACTAGTTATGGTGCAACACGCTCAACGCGTTTAACCCAACCTTCAGGGCCTTCAAGTTGGCCATTTTGTAACTCAGTGAAAATTTGGTAAATACGTTTAATACTCGGGCCCACTTCGCCGTCACCAACAGTAACAACACGGCCATCTTCAAAGATATATGATCCTACAGGCGATACTACCGCTGCGGTGCCAAAGCCGCCAGCTTCAACAATTTCACCCGCTTCAATATCGGCGATGAACTTATCAAGCATGATCGTTTCTTGGCGAACTTCACAACCTAAGATATGCCCAAGTTCAAGCATTGATTGAGACGTAATAGACTTAAGGATCGTGTCGGTGAAGGTTGGAATAACAACCGTACCGTCTTTTAACACATGGAAATGGTTCATCGCGCCCACTTCTTCAATCTGCTGGTTGTTAGCGTCAAGGTATAACACCTGCGCTGCACCATACTCAGCTGCCGCTTGGCCTGCACGTAAAGACGCTGCGTAGTTACCTGCGGCTTTAGATGCGCCAGTACCACCAGAAACCGCACGATGGAATTTTTTACTGATAAGCAAACGAATCGCTTTGCTCACGCCATCGGCATAATAAGCACCACTTGGGCTTAAAATGACACAGAAGGTGAAATTCAAGCTAGGGCTAACCGACAATCTATCTTCTGTTGCAAAAATAAATGGACGAATATATAAACATGCACCGTCTTGCATTGGGAACCATAAACGGTCCACATCGATTAATGCATTAATTGCTTCAAGTTGTTTATCTTCATCAAGGTTAGGAATACATAAGATGTCTGCAGAGGTGTTTAAGCGTTCGGCATTTTTATTTAATCTAAAAGTATAGATTTCACCATCATCATGCATAAAGGCTTTGGCGCCTTCAAAAATTGATTGTCCGTAATGCAGTGAAATTGCACCAGGGGCAATTTCAAAAGGAGCATACGGTTCGATGCGAGGGTCGCACCATTGGCCATCTCGATAGTCCATTAAAAACATATGATCAGTTCTGAGATTACCAAAGCCAACATTACCTTCAGGTTGAAATTGCTCAGTACGGCGTGACGATTTTAAATTATATTTGATGTCCATTTGATACCACCTTGAAAACAGAGATTGCAGACTATGAATCATCAGTTGCAATGTCAAGCAAATGGACAATGTGGAGTAAATTTAACCGTCAATTGAAGTGCACAATAATCAATATCGTATTAAAGACAGGGAATAAATTGAATAACGCTAAAAAGGTTTCCCTGAACAATCCCCCAACAAAAGTAAATTGTTGCAGTCTGAATACAAAAAACAGGGCAAATAAACCAGTGGATGATAAAAGCTTAGAAAATAGTAGTAAAAGTGGTACTTTTTTTAACCACTTAACAGATTTGTCTATTCCTTAAACCCCAGTCACTGCTAGAATCAGCATTCCATCCAGAAACTATTAGGACTCCCGATATGAGCCTTGAATTATTGTCCCAACTGGAAGCCAAAATCCAGGCTACTCTTGAAAATGCTGAGCTACTAAAAATGGAGCTTGAAGAAGAGAAGCAAAAGAATGTTCAGTTGACTGAGTCTAATCAACAACTGCAACAAGACCTAAACTCATGGAACGACAAAGTAAACGGTCTTGTTGGTTTGCTTAACAGCGAAAGCTAAACGGCACTTGCTTCATGGTGCTGAGCTGCAAGTAGCTCATTAAGTTCTGAAACAGCCTGCTTCACTTTTGGCAGGCTTTTTTTCGGCATCACAAAACGGCCACGATTAAATTCAATACAACCTAAATCTTTAACCCAAATCACTCCTGTCACAAAAATTCTAGCGTGTTTTACAATGAGCTTTGGTGCATAAACCGGGAAACGTCTCATGAGAACTCCTAAGCTTGGTTGTTATCTTTATTGGCTTATATTGGACAGTATAAAGCCCTTCAGAGTTTCATTAAATTAAACATTTTTTATCTAAATTTCTATGAAATAACCCACACTATTTCCATTAAATCATCGATATTTAAAAACAACACAAAAATGACACTTGCCATTTTTTTGACGCTTTGATAGAGTAACCACGTTACTCAGGGTAAATAAAGAGCCAATTGGCTCATCACCGTATCGTTTTAAAATCCTATTTTTAAAACCTACGGTTTTTTTTTGCTTTTTTTCAGCACATTACACACTCTTCATGAATAATGCCTCAATAAAAAAGGAGCCGTTATAGGCTCCTTTCGTTAGCTGGTTATCGACGATTAACGCGCCAATAAAATACCGACTACTTATCTTTAGACGTTAAGTAGTAAGCAATCTCTAATAACTCATCGTAAGACTTGATTGAACCCGTCTCAACACGGTATTTACCGTTAACAACTAACGCTGGTACACCTGATAATTTAGCATTCTCAGTGTCACGCTTCATTTTAGACATTTGTGCATTCACCATAAATGAATTTGCAGCCGCATCGAAATCTTTACCATCAACACCGTTGGCGATAAATAGCATACGGATGTCTTTTAGGCTGGTGAAACGTTGTTTGGTGTCATGAATCGCAACGAAAATGGCATGTTCAATTTTCTTTTCAACGTTTAACTGATGAGCAATAGCAAATGCACGTGACATTTCAGTACCCATTTCACGGCCAATAAACTCAACGTGCGCTTGGTTGAATGTCACACCTTCTGGCAAAGTAGATTCAATTTTTGGTACCACTGTTTTTGAAAAGTTATAACAGTGACCACAGAAGAATGAGAAAAACTCGGTGATTTCAGGCTTAGATGTTGCTGGGCCTTCGTTAATCACGGTGTAATGCACACCTTCTTTATAATCTGCAGCAGTTGCAGCCATTGGGGCTAAAAGTAGTGCTGCTGCCATTAATAGTGCTTTTTTCATTTTGCTTCCTTTAGTGTGCAATCTTTAAAATATATTGTTTACAATAAAATATTTAAAACTTGCCATCTGTTTTATGCCATTAGCGATATAGCCAATATGCATAGCTAAATTTATAATTTCTTAAACCGTATCATAATGTAGGTTATCTTCGTATCTCAAGACCTTATCAAGATCATTTGTAACAATCTACAATTGAATCTTAGAAGCCTAATATCCCATCAAACTCAAAGGGGCTTCATCTAACGCAGCTAACTGCTCTTTAAATGCCAACGTTTGTTGTTCCCAGTATTTGATATCACCAAACCACGGAAAGTTCATTGGAAATGCAGGATCTTGCCATCTTTTAGTTAGCCAAGCGTTGTAATGCAGCATTCTTAAGGCGCGCAAAGGCTCAACGAGCTTAAGCTCACGTTGGTCAAAATCATAAAATTCCTGATAGCCTTCAAGTAACACATCTAACTGTAATAAGCGTTGCTGTCGGTCACCTGTCAGCATCATCCAAATATCTTGCACAGCAGGACCTTGGCGCGCATCATCTAAATCAACAAAACCTGGACCATCTGGGGTCCACAAAATATTACTGGCATGAAGATCCCCATGCAGACGAATCGTAGGAAACGAATGGGCTGAAATAATGCCCTTGGCTTTATCCAGTACTTGTTCAGCAACAGTAAAAAATTGTTGGCTAATCCCTTCTGAAACTTGTCCAGAGTCTTGTAAAAAGGCCAGCGCATCATCGCCCAGTATTTTGCTTGAAAGTGGCTCTCGATATTGAAAAGGCTGCTTACTCGCATATTGATGAATGCGGCCAATAAAACGTCCGACAGATTCAAGTTGATCTAAATTATCGACTTCAAATGCACGGCCACCAATAGAAGGAAACAAAGTAAATTTATAACCTTGATAATGGTGCAATGTTTTGCCATTGATGATTGATGGCACTGCGATAGGGATATCTTCTGCTGCCAGCGCTAATGCATAATCATGTTCTTCTTGAATTTGCGCCTCACTCCAACGATGTGGACGATAGAACTTCACCACATAACGATTACCGCGATCACATCGAAACTGGTAAACACGGTTTTCGTAACTATTGAGCGCTAACAAACCGGTTTCAGGGAATACACCAAGGCTTTCAATCGCATCGAGGATTAAATCAGGGGTAAGCGCCTGGTAATGAAACGATGCATCCTGCTGGTTTGGCGTGAGTGTGACCTGCGGGACTGACTCTTCTATGCGATTACTCATAAATCGTCCTTTGCCTTATTTGATGCATCTTGTGCTGTACATATTGATGAATTCGGAGACGTTATCAGCGGCGCGAGCAAAGTCATTAGATACTCTAGCACTTCCAAATCAGCTTGGGTCTCTGTGGATATCCAACAAATATCACCGTAAAACTCATAGTTTAGCCATAGCTGACTACCTTCAAAATTTAGTAGCCATTGGTGGCGGTCTGCGCCCCATTGGCGCTCACGCACCTCACAATCTAACGCCAAAGCTAAAGGGTCTGCAAACGCCTCGAACCGTTCAAAATCAATATTGGCAGAGATCAAGATACTCAATGCTTCGTCATCTAATTGGGCATTTTTAATTGCCACTGAATTTGGCGCTTTTTTCTCAAATGAACCTGAGTTCATAATCTTCCTTAAGTGTGCTGGTAAACTGATTTATTGGGCTGATTTACATGCGCCCATTGGCGACTAATGACTATCAATGACCGTAACCATTATACAAATAACGATGACTAACTATTATACAAGTAATGATAATTAACTACTGCAAGACATGATTAAACCTTGTCCCCATTGCGGAGGACGCTCAGCATAATGTTGTTTATCTGTATGCTCTGCATAAGGGGTTGTCAGTAATTGGTGCAGCTCAACGAGCTTACTATTATCACCTTCTTCGACCGCTACAATGGCCTCTTGGGCTAAATAATTTCGCAAAATGTACTTTGGATTAACGCTATTTCGGTCTGTTTGCCATGCGGCTATCTCGACCATCTTGCCATTATTACCTGCAACAACGCGTTGTTGGTAATCTTTAAACCAAGTATCAAATTGAGGTCGGTCAATAATGTCATCAGCAATATTAGGATTATTACACCCAATATCTAGCTGACCAAGTGCACGAAAAGTATGGGTATAGTCCAACATATTATGTTGCATAACCGCGCAAAATCGGCCAATAAAGTCTAAATCAGCTTTATCTTGTGCTGCCTGTAACTCTGCTAATTTCGATGTACTTTTATCCACTGTGTTTGCAGCTAAATCACCGAGTCCAAGACCCATTTTAGCCCGCATCAGTAATAAATATTGCTGCACTAATTCCGCTTGATAAGTATTAAGCGCTGCAACGAGGTCATCGGATTCTATCACCGGGGTTAATGCTTGCGCCAAACGCTGCAGATTCCAAAGGCCAATACCAGGCTGCTGGCCAAAGGCGTAACGCCCTTCCGGATCAGAGTGGTTGCAAATAAAGTCTTCTTTAAAGGTGTCTAAAAAAGCAAACGGACCAAAGTCAAAACTGTCACCAAGAATCGACATATTGTCGGTATTCAGCACCCCATGAGCAAAACCAACGGCTTGCCAATGTCCAATTAACACCGCTGTATCTTTAACAACTTGAGTAAACCAGGCTTTGTAACCTTGATAGTCCTGAGATAAATGCGGGTAATGCTGAGCAATGGTAAAGTTAAGCAGCTTGATTAATTTATCCTTACCACCTTCATTGCTATGGCAAAAATACTCAAAATGACCAAATCGAATATGAGTTTTAGCTAATCTGACTGTAATCGCTGCGGTTTCTTGCGACTCTCGCCATACAGGTAAATCTGAACCGATAACGGCGAGTGCCCGAGTTGTCGGCACCGACAGCGCCGCCAATGCTTCTGAGGCTAAAAACTCTCGCACCGCCGAACGCATTACTGCTCTACCATCACCATGACGGGAGTATGGTGTTGGCCCTGCACCTTTTAGTGCAACATCCCAAGCAAGGCTATGTTCACCTGTTGGCTTGGTTGTGAATGCTTCTCCAAGAATAATTGAACGACCATCACCTAAACGAGGAGAATAGCCACCAAACTGATGACCACTATAAACCTGGGCATAATAACTGGCACCGGGCACGGCATGATTCGCTGATAACTGCATTAGCAGCTCATCATTAGGCTCTGATAACCCGATGAGTTTTGCTGCATCATCACTCCATGCTAACCAGTGTGGATTACTGATCGGCAAAGGGTAAACTTGCGAATAAAACCCTTCTAGTTGCTCAAAAAAATCTTGTTTAAACTGCATTAAGCCTTTCCCTAGGGCAGCCTATTTACAGATAATGACATTATCGTCATTAACTTCACATAGCTGTTCACATTGATATCCTTTCTCGATGGCGACTGGAATCGCAGTCGCATTTTCAAGGGCGCTATTGTCCATTGCAACATAGCTTTTACCGCTTAGACGTAACATGCCGTCCCCTTTTAACTGACATTGTTCAAGGGTGTCATAATAACCAGCTATATAATCTGTGTTTATTGGGTTTTGAGGCTTTTGGGCTTCGTCTGCATAATAAAATAGTGTCCATTCAGGTGTGCGTAAACACCCTGCCAGACTGACTAAACCCAAACAAAAAACTATCTTAATTAGTATCTTGGAATTCATAAAACCCTCTTTAGTCTTTCTTTAAATAAATATGCCATCCCGATTCAAATAACCGCCATGATGTCATCATTACTCATGGGGGATTCAAATGCGCCCTATAATGGCAACATAGTCCGGTTTGTCTATACAAATCAGTATTTTTTGCCAATAAAAAAGCGAACCTGAGTCTGACGAATCCCCACGAAAT
>NZ_JBFRJJ010000055.1:0-11038 GCF_041468785.1 Shewanella sp. 10N.286.52.E4 | reverse complement strand
TTGAGAGCCTACAAAGATAAGAATTTGAAGCTGTTGAAATCGCATTGGCAGTTAGCGATTAAGATGCTGCTGGATTTAGTGTGGGAACCACAAGCATCCTATTAAATTCGTGGGGATCCCTCAGAACCTGAGTCCGCTTTATAATCATCAACATGAATTTAATGAGTCATGTGTTAGTTAAGCATTGAATTAGTCACCTGCTTTAGATTTTGCTTTTTCAATACGGTTAATTCGACCTTCAAAGCCAGTGACAGTTCCGTCGCTTAATTGATAAGTCATTGCTTGCTGGCACACTACAATGGCTTTATCAAACTGTTTGGTGTCATTAAGCATAGTTGAAAGCTGCATAAAGCCTGGGCCTTTTTCATCAGCTGCAATCTTATTATCTTGCTGGTATTGCTCAAAAGTAGATAAATAAATATCTGTCAATTGCGCTCCGTACTGACAATATTCAGCTTGTTTACGCAATTTATAACTGTGGCCAATAATGTTCAATAAGCTCTGATGTTGGACTGCTGTATCAGCATTCACATCATGCTTCGCCACTAAACCAGTGAACACTTCACCAGCCCAAGCGCCTGTTGTAGGCAGAGCCAGATCATTTGTGGCTGGCTCTGGCTGCGTTTCGAGTGTAGGTTCTGCTTCAGCTGTGACAGCTTCAGGCTCAGATGTAGTTTCAGCTTCAACCTCAGCAGCTGGCTCCGCTTGAGTAACGGGAGCAGCTTCGGCAACGACCTCTTCGACTTTTGGCTCTGGCTCTAGCTCTAGCTCTGGCTCTGGCTCTGGCTCTGGCTCAGCATCCACTTTTTCAGCTTCTGCAACCACAGTATCAGCTTCGCCTTCAATGACACTGGTTGGCTCCTGCTCGGTTTCTGTCGACTCTGGCTGCTCAAGCTCTTGTTTAGCCACATTTTGAGTTCGACGATACAAATAGACGCCTAACAACACTAATAAAACAATTACGATAATTTTCATTGATAACACCATGCCTGTGTCATGAATTATGAATTTAAAATAGCTTTTATAAAAAGGTCAAAGCGTATTCAAGCGAGTATATTTCTACGCTGCATTTTTAAACAGCTATATAGGTATTAATAAGCTATTGTGTGGTCATAAATCAAGTATTTATCCCGCTTTTGTGCCTTTAAACATGATAACTGGGGATAAATTCAAATTTTTACTTTTTTGTGCTTTAGCTCAAGCTTATTATCACCTAAATTGAACTCCTAATATGATGCTCGTTACACTAACCATACCCGAGTAAATTACTAAGGTATTTATCTATGTCAGCCACTCCACTTCTCTCTGGTCAATTGTTGTTTGAACTGAATACGATGACTGCTATGGCAAAAATATATTGTCGCGCTCATCATCAGCAAGCACACAAGCAAACCTTATGCGCTGAATGCACAGAGCTACTGCAATATGCAGAAACTAGGCTCGACCGTTGTCCTTATGGTCAAGATAAACCGACCTGTAATAAATGCCCTGTGCATTGTTATAAACCGCACATGAAACAAAAAGTCAGAGAAATCATGATTTACTCAGGCCCGCGTATGTTAATTCCCCATCCCATCATGTCGATTAAACATTTATTGGCAGAAAGAAAGCCTGCACCAGGAAAACCACCTGAGGGTGTGTCTAATCGACATATAAGAAAGCAAAAATTGACTTAGGGTACTGGTTGAAATAGTCGCTTACAGGTATTATCACTCTACTTTGAAAAGGGGTAATTCATCGAACTCGGATCTTTTTTTGCGCAAGCTTACATATGGTTATCATTACTCAGTGGCATTCATTGCTTAGGAGTGGGCTTATATGTACGTTATATCTATGCCAATAACGATCCTGCAACCACTCAAAGTAATCGTCTTCTTGGTGCATTATTCATCTTAATTGCGCTCTTTTTTGCTACTGGTGCTATCCCACGAGACAGTGTGCAATATCAGATGCACTTTGTGCTTACCCTCATGGTGCCATTTTATTTTCTATTGATGCCACTACTGTACTCGTACTGTAAATCGAGCCTGCAAATAAAGGTTTCAGAGCTCAATAGTAGTAAACATCTACTGCCCACCTTTATTTCCATGCTGGTGATTGTGTTAGCTGTGTCTTTTAATATCGGTATCGATCCAAACGCATCTCGCCAATCAGTCGCAACGGTCAGTGAACTCAGTCATATCAATATGATTGCCCTGATCATGCCTGGATTCATCATTTTACAGAGTGCTGTTTACTTTACGCTTATCTTTAAAACCCTCAGAAAACACAGAAAGCGGTTTAAGCTAGCAAACCAACAAACCTTAAAAGACATTCGATTTCGTTGGCTGCTAATTCTAACCTGTGGAATATTACTTAACTGGGTATTACGCCTTATCATGTTATTAGTACCGTTTTATTTTGGCGATACCGTTTCAGTAATGGCGCATACCATTGCTAGATTATCTCTATTATTGACTGTCTATGTATTTGCACTTTACGGGTTACACCAAATTACCCGCGCGGCTTATCTTCGCGGAACCACAAATTTGAGTAATGAAGCCAGTAAAAAACCACAAAAAGCCAGCGAGCAGCTACTTAATTCAGAAGAGTTGAACTACTTACAGACAATAATGAACGACGAAAACACGACAGAAAAGCGAGTCCATTAATATAATAAATAAGGAAAGGATCTCCATGACACTATCCTGCACAACCTTACGCCGTATAGGCATTTTCACGCTAATGGGCTTATCAACTCAAGTCTATGCTAATCAAGCTAATAAAATTACTATCGACGACTTTTTTGATATTGGCATAATGAAACAAGTCCGTTTCAGTCCCAATGCTAAACACGCTATTTGGGTCGAAAGCCGTTGGGATAAAGAGCTCGATAAAGCGCAAGCTGACTTATGGAAAGTTGACACTAAAACACGTCAAGCTCAACGTCTCACTTTTAGTAACGAAAATGAATCAAGCCCGGTATGGAGTGCAGATGGGCAATATATTTATTTCCTCAGCAAACGCACTGATACCAGTGAAAAAGCGCCACACAATGGTAAAAATCAAGTCTTTAGAATGACCGCAAACGGTAATGACATTCAGCCTCTCACCAAAGAGGTTAAAGGTGTTAACGCATTTCAAATAAGCCAAGATGGCAAAAACCTGTACTTTATCGGTAATAAAACCGTTGAAGAAACAGACCAATGGAGCGCCATGCGAAACAGCCATAGTGCACCAGAGTATGGTCACGGCTCGCACGATTCCAATCCATTACATGTTCTGGACTTAGAACACTATAAGCAAAAAACACTGATTGATGACGGTAAAGTCGTGTGGCAATTTAGCGTCAATCAAGACCAATCAAAAATTGCCCGAATTACCACAGAAGATAATGAATTAGTCAAACTTGAAGGCTGGTCAGATATCGACATCTTTGATATCAGCGATCAGAAGCATCAAGTATTGCAAGACACTCAATGGCGCCAACAAGCCCCATCACCATATGGCTGGTTGCTCGGATTATCATGGCATGAAGACAATCATAACCTGGCATTTAGAATCGATTTTGACGGTCACCCAGGTAAGTTGTTCATCGCAGATATTAACGCTAACAACACGAAAATAACTGAGTTAACTCGCCCAGATAAAGTCACCTTAAATGGCGACGATCTTAAATGGCGCCCCGACAGTGATGAGATTTGTTATCGCGGTGCAATCGAAGCCAAAGTTAAAATTTACTGCACTGAGTTTGACAATGGTCAACAGCAAGAGACTCGCAGTGTCATTGGTGCTGATACTGTCGTTGGCAGTTATGACTTTAGCCAGTCTGGTAAGAAGGTTGCGCTAAGCCATAATGGCTTAACCCATTTCAGTGATTTATTCATTGCAGATGCGAACAATCGCCGCGCTAAAATTAAGCGTATTACCGATATCAACTCTCAAGTCAGCCAATGGCAATTACCTCAAATTTCGATAGTAAAATGGACCGCGCCAGATGGCAGTGATGTTGAAGGTATTCTAGAACTTCCCCATGGCTACACCAAAACACAAGGTCGTTTACCCTTAGTCGTGCAAATTCATGGTGGGCCGACTGCTGCCACCCCTTATGCACTGCAACACCGTTCTTATGGTCGTGGCACATTTTCAGCAGATGGCTGGGCTATTTTGTCGCCAAACTATCGTGGTTCCACTGGCTATGGCGATAAGTTCTTAACCGAATTAGTCGGTCGAGAACACGATATTGAAGTCAACGATATTCTTGCTGGAGTCGATTACTTAATCGCAGAAGGCATTGTTGATGAAGATAAAATGGCTGTGATGGGCTGGAGTAATGGTGGCTATTTAACGAATGCTTTAATTAGCACAACTGATCGCTTTAAAGCCGCGAGCTCTGGTGCTGGGGTGTTCGATCAACGTTTACAGTGGATGCTAGAAGATACACCCGGTCATGTGGTTAACTTTATGGAAGGACTACCTTGGGAAAAGCCAGAAGCATACTCCCATGGCTCATCATTGACCAAGGCTCATAACATCTCCACGCCTACTCTTATTCACATTGGCGAAAACGATCAACGCGTACCTGTTGGCCATGCACAAGGGCTATATCGTGCCTTAAGGCATTACTTAAATGTACCTGTTGAATTGATAGTTTACCCAGGAGAAGGCCACGGCCTGAGCCATTATCAGCACCGTAAGGCAAAAATGGAATGGGATAAAAAGTGGTTCGACTTTTATGTCTTAGGTATAGAAGAGTAAGCAAAACTCAAACTAATCAATTGTCATCATTTCGACCTAAAGATTAACAACGCCTAGTGAGTCAGCCTGAACAATAGCTGTCATTAGGCGTTTTAGTTTTGTGCTTCCGGCTCTGGCTTTGTTATGCTGCTAGTCTGAATTGATTATCGACTTTTTAGTCATTGAGCATCAACCTCGTTACCGCTCAAGGATTCAAGTTGCTGTTAGCATGTGCTAGCTAATGGTTCAGCCTAAGTTGAGCCCAGCTTTCCCTTACTTGTAGGAGTAAATATGAAAAACATATTATCACTGTTGTCCGTCACCTTCGTCTTAATAGGACTGACTTTTTCAAATTTTGCACATGCTGATAAATATGCCAAAACAGTGGAAGACTTTAGAAAAGCCCCTGAAGTACAGAATTTTTTCCAAAATGCTTATGGTTATGCCATTTATCCAACCGTGGGTAAAGGCGGCATTGGTATTGGCGCAGCGTATGGCGCGGGTCGAGTGTACAAAGGCGGGATCCATACTGGCGACTCCACCCTATCGCAACTGTCTATCGGCTTTCAGTTAGGTGGCCAAGCTTACAGCGAAATTATATTTTTTAAGAATAAAGCCGCCTACGATGATTTTACTAGCGGTACCTTTGAATTCAGTGCACAAGCATCAGCTGTTGCCATTACCGTTGGCGCAAACGCGCAAGTGGGCTCAACGGGCAACTCTGCCGCGGCAGGTAATGCGGGTAACCGCACAGCAGCCAAAGCTAATTACATGAACGGTATGGCCATTTTTACTGCAGCAAAAGGCGGACTAATGTATGAAGCAGCCATTGCAGGACAAGCCTTTAGCTTTGATGCTAAATAGTTCTTTATAAAAGAAACCCAACCCAATAAAAAGGCTGCCGTTGCAGCCTTTTTACGCTCATTTTAAAACATAATCTGATAAACAGTTACTTTCACTACAATCATAAGCAGACAAATCAAACTATCATTGATAAACCTGCTCTAAGGCATTTTGTTTTATTACAGGTGTTGGATTAGCAACCGCTAACAAACTTCTGGACAATTCCGAGTTAGATCTCTAAATCTAATTCGTGAATTTAGGATTAAAATTTCTATGAGTTAACGCCGCATTAAGGTGTGAGCGACGCTTGGCTATACTTGAGCGAAGCGAAAACGCCAAGCGTTGCGAATCACTCTTAAATGCTTTGTTATATGAAAATTGCACTCGCAGTTACCACAACTGAGCCCAACGCTAACACAAAAGGAAGTTGGTAGTCAGTGAAGTATGATTCATTAAACATGTATCGCAATGCACCCCAAAGCCTATAAGCGTTAAATCTGACAATGGTATAGCTTAAATATTGACGATAGAAATGTGGTTTATCATTTGAACCATCTAAAGGCGTCCAACTAGAATACTCACTTTTAGACAAAACAGCATGGAACTGATCTATTAAGTCTTGTTTATCTGGATAACCTCTGTCGTCTGCATAAATATAGAATTCACATTTACGCATGAATATAAAGGTCATTTCATCCTTGTTCATCGGTATAGCCGCAAACCTGCCCCCTCTGCTGTAGCGAGGGTCAGCAAAACAAACACTCAGAATTGAAGGGTCTACAAAATGAGCTTTTTGTCGAGCTTTTTTAGTTAAATAGGTTTCCTCCAGATAATAGATATGGTCTCTCATTCTACGATGCATATCATTAACATAAGTTTCTTCTTGGTAATATTGCCAATAGCGCAGTAAAAAATAACTGAACAAAATAACCAATGCATATTTGAGAACAACAGGATTAGACACACTAATGACGGTTCCGAGTAAGTTGATCTTTTCGATACTGGCTCCACTTAAGAAAAACAATGGCATCAACATCGATATAACCATTAGATTTCGCCTTTGCCTCAATAACCCGTCAGATATGTCACGATATCTTGCTTTTCTATCTTCAGCCAAAGTCTCTCCTTTTTCATATAACAGTATATTAGGCTGAATTCCGAATAAGAACAGTCTTAATAAGAACAGTCTTAATAAGAACAGGTCGCCAGTACTTTAATCACTCAAGACTAACAGTAAACCAGTTTATCAACAATGAGTTAGAACATAGAAAGAACTGTTCCCCAGTTTCTCCGCCTGAGTGAAACAAAGAACTGTCATCATTGCATAAAGTGCAATGTTCACGCAGGTCTTATATCTTGCGTCCCGCATTAGCCTTTATAAGGCTGAAGCTTTAATTGCGCGACTAACAACTTCTATCAGTGAAAATCATTTTGGGGCAGAAATGAGTTTCGGAAAAGTAAACATTAGCAAATCATGAATAACTACAGGTATGGCAAAGAGGAAAAAGTTTCAACGGTGTCTCCAATTGCTTTATTGAAATACTAGTACCTGATCCCGTACTGGAATCAGGTGATTGTTATGAGAGACAAAAGACAAGACATGACCCTATTGTTTCTAATGCTGAGTCACAAGCAGTTTTTTTTCCATGCTCGATTAATCATTATCAGCATTACTGATAACTTAAGCGCGTTGCAGCAAATCGGTTAAGTAAAGTGTGCATGATGTAACACAGTAATAAAGTCGCTACGATGGCAACCAAAATACTGCTAATACGGTAAAGTGCACTATATATCAGATCGCTACCTGGGGTGAGGTATTGGCCAAATAAAATCCCCAGCGTGGTCATCGCTCCAAAGCCAACCCCAGCGCCGACGTTTTCTTTGACGTGTACTTGGCTAAATAGCATTAACCCAAACCATAAAACCGGCACGACTAAGATCAACAGCCCTGACCAATCATAAAGAAACAACTGGGCTAACACACCGAATGTCACTCCAAGAAAGGTACCTATCGCACGTTTAAGGGCATAATTTAATACCCCAGTAAAATGCATCGGATAAAGTAATAAAATTGTGGCAGCTTGCGCCGACATAGAGTCTTGTAGATTAAATATCTGGAACATGATAAAAGATGCTGTGGCGATAGTTGCCCCCAGTAATACTTCATGTCGCATTCGATTTACTGATTTTGCTGGTGGTTTTTGCAATTTTCTGGGTTCAACATCAGGGATTAACGAGACCATGATATAGGCGATAATGATTGCCAGTATTGTGGCGCCGAGATTAGCGCCGATGAGACCGTTTAGATCAGTATCAGGGTAACTGGCAAAATTAAGCATGATGCTCAGATTAAGTAAACTATTGGCACCATAAAGAAAAAAACTGCCGCGGGTCATGGCGGTAAAAAAGCCAACAAACACCCCAAAAATAATCAGGGTCATTAAGACTGGGTGGCCACCAAATAAACCACCGATAACGCCTACCACTAATCCAGCTGTAACAGAAGACGCCAACACCTGCTGCGCGACATGGGCGGTGAACACAGGTGCTAGACCTAGCAATACCATAGGGGTAACAGTATAAAACACCCCGTTACTAAAGCCGAACAGTTTACACAAAGTAAAGCCAATCGTGCCAGCAGTGGCAATACGTAGACATTGACGTAAATCATTGGCTGTCATGGGATTAAATCTTAGTAACATGATTGTTGCCTTGTGTCGCTGTAATATATTTAAAATAGCGCATCTATCAAATGTATGATGTTAATAGATATAGTGCAGCATACTGATGGCTTTAATCTGCCCATGAGCTAATAAGTTCAGCAAACTATTTTCTGGCATTATCTGCACCGTCGCCCGTGCCCCCGTTGGCAATGTTCTCATGACTTCGTCATTATCTAATTGTAAATGCAATCTCATTCTTTGGGCGTCACGGACCCAGCGATCTGATTGTTGCGGAGTCGCTAAACTGCCATTGGCATCGAACTGTCCGGCGCTAACCCCAGCATCAATACTGCTGACGTGGGCGCGATATAAACGGCCTGGTTCACCGTCAAACGCAACAAGGGCTTTAGATGAAATTGAGACATCTCGTAATGCCTTTTCTCTAAAATCAGCAATTATATCCACATCATCAGAAACAAGAGCCAGCAGTGGCTGGCCAATGGCCGCAAAGCCGCCGACCATGATTTGCAAGTTAGTAACTGTGCCGTCTTGATCCGCATGAACTTGGGTATAAGACAGGTTTAATTTGGCTTGGGCTAAGCGATTTCCGGCCTGACGTACTTTTAAGTTATTGTTACCGTAAACACCGCGGCTCACTTCTAATTGCTTTAAACGGGCTTGGGTTGCCAGCAAATTTGCTTCAGCCGCAGCGGCATCGCTGTCAGCTTGATCGCGTTGCTGTTGGGATACGCCATTAGTTTTGTACAGTGCATCAAGACGCTTTGCTTCGCTGCGTTTTTGTTGTGATGTGGTTTGGCTGGCATTGACATCAGCTTGCGCCGCTAACAAAGAGGCATCTAGCTCAGCGTTATCTTGCTGGACTTGCTCTAAAGCCAACTGCGCTTCATCTACCGCTAACTTATACGGTCTAGGATCTACTTCAAACAGTAATTCACCCTTGCTAACAACTTGGTTATTAGTGACAGCAATAGTTTTAATGCGGCCATTAACTTGTGGGGTAACCTTAGTCACAACCCGAGTTGCCATAGCCTGCGGCGTTAATGGCATAGTCGCATCAGCAAACATAAAGTAACCAAATACCAGCATAAAGCCTGCTAAGGCAATTTTTGTTAGCCGCGAAAATTGTTGATCTGGTGTCATATTTGTATTCACTTACTTGTCTGTCATTTTAGCTAATTTGGTTAACGCATTATTACCAATCAGATTAATTACTCTTTCAAACTCAGTAAGTTCTTCAGCGTTTATGCCTAAGAGCAATTGGCTACGGATATTGATAATTGTTACTTCAACTTTCGTTATTAAATCGAGTCCAGCAGGAGTCAAATTGACAAGTCTGGCGCGTTTATCATGGGGGCAACAGTGGCGTTCAATGAGCCCTTGCTGTTCTAATTGGGCTAAGGTGCGCATTAAAGAGGCCAGTTCAATTTCTAAGGCATTGGCTAATACTTTTTGACTGAGGTTGTCGCCTAATCGCCACAGTTTCCATAAGGCTGTCCAGCGTGGGTAAGTTAACTCTAAAGGGGCAAGTTCAATGTCAACAGCGGTGCGCCATAAGCGATGCAGACGCCCCAATTGTTCTGCCAGTGATAGCTCTTTCATATGGTCGAATTCTTTTTGCATCATGGTTCCCATTTACTTAGCGTGCTAACTATTATACTTGGTTAGCACGCTAAGTAAATTGTTTTATACTATCAAAATCGCCTCATAAGCCTAAATCCCCTTAAAGTAATGAAAAAAAGAATAAAAATGGAAGTGAAATAGGACATCCGATCTTTTACCAATAAATTTTAACCCAGCCAACCCAATCGCTGAGCCAGAAACACAGTAGATGACAAAAAATATTAGCTAACGCGCCCATTCAGTCACAAAATAAACGGAAGCGGAATTTTAAAGAAAAATATGTAGGATTTTTGAGATTTACAGGTGGCGTTGTTGAACAATTCCTCCCTAAGAGCGTGGTAACCCCAAGGGCTGCGAGCAATTAAGCCACTTCATTTCTTACGGGCATACCTAACAACGGGGGGGGGCAGGTCTTGCCTTTTGCCACTATACGGCTGACTCGTGAATAATGTAAGTCGAAGTGATTCCCTATTTGCTTTTGCGTATTGTAGTGGTATAGCGAATTTGGCCACTCTATTGAAGGTGATATTAGATTATTGAGGGTAAATACAAATGACTAAACCTCGAGAGATATCCATTTCAAACACATTTCGGGGCATAAACGAGTTACCAGCACCAACTTTATACTGAAATTTACATTGACTAAATTTCAGTAGTCCATGACTGCAATTTAACCCATTGCCTGCCGCAGGGATGTTCAGGATGAACGGAATGTCGCGATCACATGGATGTGAAAAAGCGGCCTTATGTGTAGATACAACTGCGAGACCCTGCATTCTTTATTTAAATCAAAAGGTCCATGTAAACTCTGCCAAAACATCCATGTTTGGGTCATATTTGTTCCCTACAAATAATGACATTCCCTCCATCCTTGGCAGTCAGAAGCTCGCTGCTGCATCTACACTGGGTTTATTGTCTCTTCGATTTGACTGTATTTGTGTCAATGATAAGCATAAAAAGAACTAACTATAAAAATCTAAAAGACTCAATTTTAATTGAGGTAAGCAAGAAAATTACGTGAGTCCAGACATGGATGTCTGGCTAGCTTTCGAGGGGAAGGGACGCCCCATCGTAAGCGTTAGTGATTTTTGTAGCTTGCCGAAGCGGACTCAAAATGAAGTTTAAAGCTGGATCATTCTCCGTTGGAAATTTTGCTGTTTAAATTTCGCCGGAGC
>NZ_JBFRJJ010000054.1:0-31422 GCF_041468785.1 Shewanella sp. 10N.286.52.E4 | reverse complement strand
TAATTAACACATATCAACGATATCTTCTAATTTCTCTTTAAAATCAGCATCATTAAATTGACCTGTATATGGTGCAATCCAGTCTTGATATTGTTTTTCAAAATACCCGCTGGCACCAAGCCTTAATGCGCTACGGTCATGACTATCTAATTCATCTTCATCCGCTTCTTCTAAGTACTCAAAATAAGATGAGCTTAGGGTGTTGCGGTTGATGTTACCTGCCACTAGGGATATCAACTCAGGTTCGGGCTCTTCGTCACCGTCTAACCAAACTAAAACAGGGTTTTGGGTAACCTTACTGATAGCTTGCAACATCTCATCAATATCATCAGATAAATCAGATGAGCCCATAATATAAAGCTGACCAAAACCTGATTTTAATGAACTGGTCTCAAGCTCTGCTGTATCTTCAACAATCTCTTTAATCTGTTGCCAAACACTCGTTTCAGTTTTAACGATTAACTGTGCGTACATTTCCATCGGTATGTCCTTATAAATGTTTATCTAAATCCGGGGCTATTTATTCCGCTTTTTTGCTATTCCGTCAACACGGTTAATATTGGGTATTTTTTAGGGAAAGAAGAATACGTTGCCTCTTTACCCTCAGGCGTTTGGGCAAAATCCCACATCTGCTGCAGAGGCTCAGGTAATTCAGTGGTATTGAGCTTATGGCGGGTTAAATTTACTAATTTCCAAGCCCTTTTATAACGTTCTTCATCAATGCCTTTAAAGGGGTCCAATAATTCATAATATTGGATGAGCTGTAAAAATTGGTTAACTTCTACAGGTGTACGGCCAAAAGTATAATCTTGCAACGGTGCCATATAAAAAGAAAAATCGCCTAAGTATTGATAATGATCGTTAATATAAGTATCTGGATTGAGCAACAATAGGGTGCCACTACTACAAAAGGCACCAAACGAGCATTTATTTCCTCTTGTTAACTCCTGCCATTGTTGTTCTGTAGTGCCATATAATAAACGGCAATAGACCTCTTCTAGACCATGAACCACTCCTTGTGAATTCCCTTTAAAGTAAACGTTTTGCTTGGCTAATACCCAATGAAAAAAGAAATCTTTATCACGATAACGGTAGTTACTATAGTTTGCTTGTTTCTTGTTATTTGCATCTTCTCTCAATTGACAAAATGTTAAATATAGCTCGGTTATATTTTCCTCTGTTTGCAAAGGATGCAAGAGTAACAAAATGGTACAATTTGCCTGTTCAGGCAGATCTTTTAGCTCATCTTTTATCTCAGGTAATTCACCTGTTAAATAATAACTTTTATAGTAACGGACATCTTTTGGTAAAAAAGACCCCATGTCACGTAATGTTTTGCTCAGTTCAGCCCAGTCTTTTTTACGCTGTTTTACCCAGGTTGGATTATCAAGCTGCCATGGCGTTTTATCTAATAAATCTACGAGTTTTTCTATTAACATGCTGTTGGTCACTCCTTGTTGACAGGTTTTATCGCGCGCTAAAGATGTTAATTAATCTAGCCTATTTAATATCCAATAAAAATAAGGTTGCTGATAACATACAAATTTATCAAGAAACCTATTTTAAAAATACAACCCAGCAATTGTTTTCATTAATATTGACAACCGCTTTAATATTTGAAATGTCGTAAATTATTATCCTAAGTCACTCATTCTAATTTACATTAAACAAAAATCGATTTATGGCAAAAATGGCAGCTGAATTTGCTTGATGATGTTTATCAAGCTTATTGGCTCATCTAATAAAAGCGTAACTGTCAGAAAGACATTAATCATGGAGGCCATGTTGTTAAATAAAGGGTAACGTTATTTTTAAACTAATTTCCCGCGCCTTTTTTTCTTAACAGCACTTCGTTTCTCAAGTAGTTTTTGCTTTAAACTTTTTTCAACTATGGGGTCAGGTAATGGAATTTCTGTAAAAAAGGGGTCAGCTTCTATCATTAACTCCTCTAATGACGCAGCCTTTTGTGCCAGTTGCCACCAATGCTTGATAAACTCCGGTAAGTCATCATTACTCATAGCCTGCTTAACTTGGCTCAAAAACACCCTCCGAATATCTAGATCTTCATCTAAGAACTCAAAGTTTTCGACATAATAGAAAAGCTCCAATATATGAGATTTGTTAGAATATAGTATGTCTTTACCAAAAGCTTCTTCATTTGACCAGGTCAGCGCTTTGGCCCAATATTTAACAGCAAACTGACTCAGCTTATTTTTATTAATGATTCTTGCTTTAGTTAACCAACTGTACATACCTCCAAACTTATATGGCAGCCCAACTAACGTATATTTATCCACTTCAATATTAGGTGCCCTAAAATACCGCCCATCACCTAGGTGCTCAAAATAAAAGTTGACTAACCTTTTCTCCAACCCCATAAAAAAACCATTTTCGTTATCATAATCATTAAAATCTATATCTGCATTCGCTTGGCGAAATAATGCGGCAAAGTAGTTTAATTCATACCGAAGATCATACATATCCTCATGACCATCAAAAACAATATCCCTAATGCTAAGCCAATTATCGAGCGACGAATCAGGATCTAGCCATAAACGGATAACCAAAGGCACAGGGTTATCTTTATCATTTCTGTCCCATTTGGGCGCTTTGCCCTTTATATAATATCTCTTAAAATCAGACAGCTGCTTTTTAGTAAATTTCTCAACAAAATAATCAGAAAAACGAGGGCTAATTTCATGTTCCCAAATAGCCTCTCGTTGAGCGATCCATTCAACGGTTGTTGTATCTTTTCTCATGATAAAATCTCCTCCACTATCTCTTTCATGTCATCTAACAAGTCATTCTCAACAATATTTTTTGACAGTATTTATCATGAAACCTATTTTAAAAAATACAACCCAGCAATTGTTTTCATTACTATCAACTACCGCTCCAGCATTCGAAATATCGGAAGTAATTATGCTATTTTTACTCATCTTGATTTACATTAATTAAAAATCGATTTATGGCAAAAAATGGCAGCAGGATCTACTTGATGATGTGTTGTGGTCAACTAATATTGGCCACGATCTTAGAGTTTGACCAGAACAATCGTTCTGATTCATTGGTTGTCAGTCCGCCGTTATATTGATATGTACGAAGCTGGCAATAATATCCATATATGGCCGTGATATTACTCAGTGATAAAATCAGAGTAGCTAAGGCCATCAACTAATTTGAACTGGTCATCTACACCATGAAGTAAGCCATATACTCCGTGTAAAAAAATACTATAATTACTATCAATAAAGGGGATTATCTTTAGCTTAAGATATGACAAGTAATCTTCAGGGGCTGGGAGTGTTGATTTGGGCTCGTCACTCCTTGAATAGTTAAGATACCTGGCAAAATTAAGATTACTTTCCGTTCTCAATGAATCTAATAAAAACAGTCTATTTGCATTAAACACTCTAGATTTACATAAACCATTCCTAACTCTCGAGCTTTCCGAAATTATAACCCTACGAGATTTATTTAAAATAAATACATTCAAAAACAAGATTGATCTATCAGTGCCTATATATTTAGATGACATTTCAAATCTGTAATGGTAAGCATCACCCTGTCCGACTTCCGACTTAAACTCTTTTGATAGCATACTCTCTAAATTGACTAACTTAACTTCTTTAGGAACATATTCATGCAGACAGAACTCATTTTTCTTTAATTGATAAAAAATATGAGAAATTGGATCTTCACCTTCATCAAAATTAGATATAAAAGTGCTAAAGAATGCACGTTTATATTCGGATTCTGTATTATCTAAAGTTAGTGAAAATTCTTTTGTTAATCTTTTATCGACCCATTCATCTTCTTTATCTTCAAGAGCTGCTTCCCATAACTCAGCCATTCTTTCCAAAGTGAAGCCATACTTTTCAACACACTTTAAAAATTCAGTGACAAACTCTTTTTTTGCTTGGGATGCTGCGTGGCACGCGTGTTCCGGTATAAAGTGCCTTATGTAAAGAAACAGCTGACTTATTGTCTTGACGTTTTGTTTACGTTCAAAAGCCGACTTACCCATATGATGCAGCGAAGAGAACCAAAAAGGCAGTAAAATCAAGAATCCTTGATATTGATTACTACCACACATACTTAACCAATTATTGGCATGCCTAATAAAAGACATAGAGAAATCATTTTTTTTGCTCGCTTCAAGAGGAAATGCCCTAACTTGAAAGGAATTGTATTCTATTAGCTTATCAGTATATTCAACTTCATCATTGATCACCCACTGGAACAGAGTTAAACGACGATGCCAATCATCAAAAGACATAAACTCTTCAGGAACCACTTTTAAAACCGACTTAACTAAGGTTTCCCTGAGGTATTTTGTTTCATATTGTGTTCTTGCTTCACTGGCCATTTCATCAAAATAAGATGTTGAAATAGTAGGGCACCACCTCATTCTAGTATCAAGTGAAGGGGCATATTCAGAACCTTCAGTCCATTCTCCTTTAATGAAATAGCGTTTCATTGCGGATATTCTATTTTTGTTAACACCGTCACATAGCAACTGAAACTCTATAGGCTCCCAAGCAAGCGCCCTATCGGACAGCCATTGTGGATCTTTTAATAACCACACTTCTTTATGAAAACTAAACTTTGCCATTCAACCCACCATAATCTAAAAATCACTTGATTTCGGATTAGCATCTTCCTAGAAGTTAATACTGAATTAAAACCAATTTTCAATAGCTTAATGGATTTACATTAAAGATTCGATAGCTCTTTTAGGTAGGTTTTAAGTCTTTACTGATTAAGTTTGATCAGGAAGAACAAGTAATTATCATGACACCCATTTCTAAAATACAAACCAGAAATTGTTTTCATTACTATTGACTACCGCTCCAGCATTCGAAATATCGGAAGTAATTATGCTATTTTTACTCATCTTGATTTACATTAATTAAAAATCGATTTATGGCAAAAAATGGCAGCAGGATCTACTTGATGATGTGTTGTGGTCAACTAATATTGGCCACGATCTTAGAGTTTGACCAGAACAATCGTTCTGATTCATTGGTTGTCAGTCCGCCGTTATATTGATGCGTACGAAGCTGGCAGTAATATCCATAAATGACCGTGCTATTACTCAGTGATAAAATCAGAGTAGCTAAGGCCATCAACTAATTTGAACTGGTCATCTACACCGTACTGTAACCCATACGCACCATAGATAAAGATACTATAATCTTTATCCTCAAAAGGAATATCCAGCAATTTGAGATAAGTTAGATATTCTTCTGGCTCTGGAGGCATACTATTAGGATCATTATCATCATGGGTATAATTTAAGTAACGTTTAAAACCTAAACCATGCTCCTCCCTTAAAGTATCCATAAGTAATAACCTTCGACCACTGAATATTCTGGAGTTACATACAACATTCCTCAATGCTGAGCTTTCAGTCATAATAACCTTTTGGTTATTATTGTTATCAAGTAATAAAAAAACATTTTGGTATACAGTTAATTTATCTGAACCAATATAAAATGGTGATAATTGGAAACAAGCATGATAAGCATGTACAGTTTCTCGGCATAGTTCGCTTTTAAACTCAGATGTTAGCACATCAGAAATATCAACCAGCTTAATATCGCTTTCATTGTACTTCTGTTCACATAATCCAGAAGACTTCATAGCCTGATGAATTATAAAAACAGGGTCTGATTTACTCTTATAATCACAAATATAAGTATTATAAAAAGCATCTTCTAGTCGAGTTTCTAAATTATCTGAAGTTAGCGGTAAACTACGAACCTCACGACCAACTGACTCATCTTCCTTATTTTCAGCCGTTGCCTTCCATAACTCAGCCATTCTTTCCAAAGTGAAGCCATACTTTTCAACACACTTTAAAAATTCAGTGACAAACTCTTTTTTTGCTTGGGATGCTGCGTGGCATGCGTGTTCCGGTATAAAGTGCCTTATATAAAGAAACAGCTGATTTATTGTCTTGACGTTTTGATCCCATTCAAATATCGACTCGTCCATATGGCGAAGAGAGGTGAACCAAAAAGGCAATAAAATGGTAAACCCTTGATATTGGTTACTATCAATCATATATAACCAATCACTAACCCAGTGAAGATAATGCTTCGAAAAGTAATTTCCATTAGCTTTACTTGTTTCAAGAGGAAATGCCCTAACTTGAAAGGAATTGTATTCTATTAGCTTATCAGTATATTCAACTTCATCATTGGTCACCCACTGGAACAGAGTTAAACGACGATGCCAATCATCAAAAGGCATAAACTCTTCAGGCACTACTTTCATTACTGATTTAACTAATGTTTCCCTAAGGTACTGTGTAGCATATTGTGTCGTGGCTTCACTGACCATTTCATCAAAACAAGATGTTGAAATAGTTGGGCACCACCTCATTCTAGTGTCAAGTGAAGGCGCATACTCTGAGCCTTCAGTCCATTCTCCTTTAATGAAATATCGTTTCATTGCAGATATTCTATTTTTGTTAACACCGTCACATAGCAACAGAAATTCTATGGGCTCCCAAGCAAGCGCCCTATCGGACAGCCATTGTGGATCTTTTACTAACCATACTTCTTTATGAAAACTAAACTTTGCCATTCAACCCACCATAATCCAAAAATCACTTGATTTCGGATTAGCATCTTCCTAGAAGATAACACTTTAATAAAACTAATTTTCAATAGCTTAATGGATTTACATTAAAGATTCGATAGCTCTTTTAGGTAGGTTTTAAGTCTTTACTGATTAAGTTTGATTAGGAAGAAGATAGATTTACTAGGATTAATATCAATGACTAACAGCCATGTGCTCAAGATGCAAAGCTCGCAGATTGTTATATGTGCGAGCTTTGTTCATCAAGCCTTTAGATAATTAACCTTAACTAGAGTAAAGCTTTTCTAAATACTCTTGCGCGACTTTGTGCCAAGTAAATCGAACGTCACTGGCAGATTGCCTCATGGCCAAATACTCATCTGGGTTGTCATTGTGCATGGTTAACGCTTGCTCGAGTACTAATAACAACTGCTGGGCTTGATGTTGTAAATTATTGCCTTCAAATAACCAGCCATTATGTTTATCTGCAATCGTGTCTCTTAGACCACCAACGCCATGGGCAATACACACTTGGCCGTGTTTCATGGCTAATAATTGGCTTATTCCACAAGGCTCAAAACTGCTTGGCATCATAAACAGCTCACCGTATTGATATAGGCTGGTTGATAAACTGTCATCGTAACCATTAAGAAACACAAAGTTATCGTTGTTTGCAGCGACTTTTTGAAACTCTGCGGCAATTTGTTTATCGCCACTGCCTAAAAGGATAAATATTGCTTTTGGTTTAGCTTGTTTTAGTCGCTGTAAAACAGATTGTAAAATAGAACCTGAATTATTGTTGGCTTGCCTTAGCAATAACACTTTTTGATCGGTTAAACGCCCTACTGATGTCATTAAAAAATCACAGACTACACTTGGCTTTGATTGTTTTACCATCAGCATTTGTAAGCGTGTTAAAGCAATTTGATCGACTGCTTTTACATACTCAGATTTACCAAGCCACTTAATAACGGCTTGCTGAGAATGTTCAAATACTTGTGAAATTTGTTTGCTGGAAACAGGCTTTACAGATTTAGCGACTTTCGACACTTTCGACACTGTACTTACTTGAGACACCTTTCTCACTTGGTCATGGGTCACTTGGTTATTAGTCGCCTGTGTTTCATTAGTCACTTGGTCATGAGTCGCCTGAGTTTCATAAATACAGCCATTAAGTATGCCGACTACGTCACCTCGATAATGCTTATCCAGCAATGAACCTTCTAAACCTTCCCCACCAAAAAAACCGTTTTGGTGATCGGATGCCATTAACACTTCATTGGCATAAGTCGGTGACACCAAATGGACCTTATCACTGAGTTCAATGCCCATTTTCATCGGGTTAATACAATGAGGATAGCGAGGATCACTGATTTGGGTTTTCTGTGCTTGAGTTAATTTCATCGTTAACTCAGGGAACCATGCCGTAAATGAGGACACATCTTCACGAATTGGACGAATGCCCTGTAAGGCTAAATTATGAATAGAAAACACACAAGGTAAGGCTTTAAGCGCTGCATATTCAGATGCAAAGGCACGTAGCATCACTAACATTCCTGCATGCCAATCATGCATATGCAAGATATCAACCGGGGCTATGACGGCATCGATATAAGCTTGCGCTACCGCTAAGTTAAACAAGGCAAACTTAGTGGCATCTTCTGCAAACGGACGGTCTGGAGCACCTTCGGTATACACTTGGTTATCTGGGCTATTAAATAAATGATGTTCAAACAAATAAACCGAGCTAGATAACTCAATACTTTTGTCTTGCGAGCTTGTATCTTGCGTGCTTTTATCTAGCAAGCCAGTCGCTGTTACAAATGGCGCAGGCATTTTGTAGACTTCGATTGTTTCAAGATTGGCGCCAAACTTTACCACGACCTTAGCAATAAACTCTGCGTTGTTGTCTTTGGCAATGAAACCATAATTAGGCATTGCCACATCAACACACACATCAACTTTGGCGAGTGCTGGTGGTAAGTCACGGATAACATCGGCCATTCCACCTACTTTGGCCCCTTTTATTGCGTCGTTTTCTGCTGCGATCATCAACACTTTTTTCACGTTGCTGGTTACCTTTTCAATATTTAATTTGGAACTTATTACGTCGATAGCGATATCTAACTAACAAGCGGCTACTTAATGACATAACCGCTTATTGAGTCAGATTTACTCGTAACCTACTGGCAGTCCGAGCATTTTACGGGTGACTAAAGTGATACCTTTTTCAGAGACTCTAAAACCACGGGCTAAATCTTGCTCGCGGCTGTAACCTATTTCCATGCCCTCAGGTATCACGCAGCCGCGATCGATAATTGCATTCTGGATACGACAGTTTTTAAGCACCACCACATCAGGTAACAGCACTGAGTCTTTAACAAATGAGTAAGAGCAGACTCTGACTTCATCAAACAACACACTGCGTTTAACTTTAGCGCCCGAAATAATACAACCACCAGAGACAATAGAATCCACTGCCATACCGCGACGGTCATCATCATCAAAAACAAACTTTGCTGGTGGCAATTGTTCTTGATAAGTCCAAATCGGCCACTTGGCGTCATACAGGTTTAACGCTGGAGTTGGCGAGAGTAATTCCATGTTAGCTTGGAAGAATGAATCTAAGGTGCCTACATCACGCCAATACGCTGGCTCGTCTGGAACTGCACTGGTAAACGGAAATGCAAACACATTGGCTTCTTTAATGATGGCTGGAATAATGTCTTTGCCAAAATCTCGGTCAGAATTCGCGTTGTCAGCATCTTTTCGCAGTTGGTCAAACAAGAATTTAGTATTGAATACATAGTTGCCCATAGAGGCTAAACAGAACTCTTCGTTACCCGGAATCGATTTAGGCAGCTCTGGTTTTTCTTCAAAACCAATCACTCTTTTATCTTCATCCACTTCCATCACACCAAATGAGCCTGCCGCTTCTGGAATTGGGGTTTCTAGGCAACATACTGTCATGTCAGCACCAGATTCAGCATGGGCTGCGAGTAAACCAGCATAATCCATACGATAGACATGGTCGCCAGATAAAATCATCACGTATTTAGGTATTTCATGGCGAATGATATCGATATTTTGAAACACTGCATCGGCGGTGCCTTCATACCAATTTCCTGAGGTTTGCTGTGATGCAGGTAATATCTCTACCGACTCACCGAGTTCTTTTTTAAAGTGACCCCAACCACGGCTAACATGACGTATCAAAGAATGAGATTTGTATTGGGTAACAACCCCAACTCGGCGAATGCCTGAGTTAATGCAATTAGATAATGGAAAATCGATAATGCGGAATTTACCACCAAAATATAAGGCAGGTTTTGCACGCCAATCGGTTAGCTCATGTAAACGAGAACCTCGTCCACCAGCTAAAATAAGCGCATAGGTATCGCGGGTAAGATTACTAATATAACGAACATTCGACATAAATATTAACTCCTAACTGTACGACTTTGGTTAGGGGCTGCAACTTGTAGAAAACGCACTTCTAGCAAGCTAACAAGCCCTTTAGCTATCTGATGATTATTTGGCTAGCCAAATTTCGTCACGATATGCACTAATAGTGTTGTCACTTGAAAAACGTCCGCTTGCGGCAGTATTTCGAATACTCATTTGCGTCCAATGCTGTTGATCAGCATATGCTTTAGACACTTGGTCTTGAGCGACTTTATAAGCTTCGAAATCTGCTGCGATCATCCATTGATCAAAAGGATCTTCGATAGCATGAATAATGCTGTCGAATATTCCCGGTTCCACTAAATTGAAATGACCACTCTTAAGCATGTTTAACACTTGATTAAGCGCGGTCGATTGTTGAATAAATTGTTGAGGGTTATAGTTTGTTTTAAGTTGGCTGACCTGGTCTGCATTAAGACCAAAGAGGAAAAAGTTTTCTTCCCCTACTTCTTCAAGCATCTCGATATTTGCGCCATCTAATGTGCCAATGGTCATCGCACCGTTCATCATAAATTTCATGTTGCCAGTACCTGACGCTTCTTTACCTGCTGTTGAAATTTGCTCAGATAAATCGGTACCAGGACAGATTTTTTCCATAGCGCTAACGTTGTAATTTGGCAAGAAAGCAAAACGCAGATAAGGCGTAACGACGGGATCTGAATTCACCATATGTGCGACGTTGTTGGCTAATTTGATAATTTGCTTGGCCATCGCATAACCAGGAGCAGCTTTACCACCAATAAGCACACAACGAGGCTGTAGGCCTTCGGTATCACCCGCGACAATACGCTGGTATAAATGGATGACATGCAGAATATTTAATAACTGTCTTTTGTACTCATGGATCCTTTTTACCTGCACATCAAACATCATTGCAGGATCAAACGACACATTGCATTCTTCAAGGACTAACTTGGCTAAATCAACCTTGTTGTCGAATTTCACTTGTTGCCACTGTTTCATAAACGCTTTGTCATCAGTGAACGCATTTAATGCTGTCAACTGGGTTAAATCCGTCACCCATTGCTCACCTAAACGGCGATTTAATAAATCAGCTAGCCTAGGATTACAGTGAGCAAGCCATCGCCTTGGCGTTACGCCGTTGGTTTTGTTATTAAACTTTTGTGGCCACAATTGATAAAAGTCTTTAAACAAACCTTTTTTCAGTAAATCAGTATGCAGACCAGCAACCCCATTCACCGAAAAGCTTGCCACAATCGCTAAATAAGCCATTCGCACATGAGGCTCTGGTCCTTCTTCAATAATCGACATACTGGCAAGTTTATGGTTATCACCAGGCCATTGATGCGCGACTTCTTCAAGATAGCGCGCATTGATTTCGTAAATTATGTCTAAAATCCGCGGCAGCATGTTTTTCAACATACGCACTGGCCAGCGTTCAAGTGCTTCAGGTAATAAAGTGTGATTGGTATAAGCAACGCTTTTTGAAGTGATGTCCCATGCTTGCTCCCAACCTAAGCCATAATTGTCCATCAATAGGCGCATCATCTCAGGGACTGCAATACTAGGATGGGTATCATTAAGCTGCATGACGTTTAGTTCACTAAAGCGGCTAAAGTCTTGGCCGAATACTGTAATGTAGCGTTGTAAAATATCTTGCAGACTGGCTGATGATAAAAAGTATTGTTGCCTTAATCGTAACTCTTTACCGTTTTCACTTGCATCGTTGGGGTAAAGCACCATGGTAATTTGTTCGGCTAAGTTTTTACGGGCTACCGCTTCGGTATAATCACCATCATTAAACTCTGCTAAATCAAAGTCATCGGTGGCTTCAGCTTTCCATAACCGCAAAGTATTGATACGGCCATTTTTAAACCCTGGCACTGGCATATCATGGGGAACAGCTTGAACATCTTGGGTATCAACCCACACATAGTGCCGGTGACCTTCAGGATCGACATAAGATTCTGTATGACCAAAAAAAGGCACTGTAATGGCATGGTTTGCCATTCTCACTTCCCATGGGTTGCCTTCACGTAACCAGCGATCAGGTTGCTCTACCTGATAACCATCAACCAATTTTTGTTTGAACATGCCATATTCATAACGAATACCGTAGCCCACAACTGATAAATCTAAATTGGCACAACTGTCTAAAAAGCATGCCGCTAAGCGCCCTAAACCGCCGTTACCTAAACCTGCATCTAACTCCGCCTCTTGCAGGGTTTCTAAATTGGCTGAATAATCCGTTAATGCATCGTTAGTCTCTTGGGTTAAATCTAAACTGAGTAAGGCATTGCCTAAAGTACGCCCCATTAAGAACTCTAACGATAAGTAGGCTATTTGTTTTTGCTGATACTGGTTATCTTTTAACCGAGTTTCTCGCCATTGCGGTAATAATTGCGATTTAACTGTTGAAGCAAGCGCACTATAAATATCGTTCACGGCTTGTTCATCGCGGCACAATGCCCCATGAAACTGGCGTTCAAATGTTGCAGCTAAGGTATCGCATGGGTCACAATCAGTGATTTTTGCATTAGCTGTGTTCTTGTTGGCGACTGGCTTTTTAGCGGTGCGTTTCGCCGTGTTAGCTTTGGTCTTAGCGACAGGCTTTTGTTTCACTTCTTCGGCATTATTCACAGCAGATAAATTGTCCGCCGAGCCTACATTTGTTGCTGGCGTTTTTCCTTTAGTCACAGTCATCGATAAAACTCCTTTATTACCCGCTTAATTTAAATGTTAATTTCGAAAATTATTTAATAAAAATTTGAGTTAATTCATTTATATAGATGTTTATTCGTTTTGCTGTTCACATGCATGGAATAACATTAAGCTTCTGCCTAACAAGGTCAGTTGATAACTGCATGCATAACTCGGTTCTACAACTTGTTCTGATGCGCCATCATCTATGGTTGTAACAGCGACTTTGACTTTGTTTTTCGCCAACAAGCTTTCAATATCACTATTAGCAAGTTGCTGCGTGTTGATTAACGGTTGCCACTGGCTAAAACCTTCAATAATCGGCAAAACAAATTGTTGTGATTGCTCATCGGCATTAAGCAGTAGTAATAAGGCTTGAGGGTGTTGATAAGGCGGTAAGGTTTCGCACGTTAATACCACCGCTAATGTGCGCGCTTCAAACTCGCTCCACTGACGCTTGACCATGGGTTCGCCGTGTCGGCTATACCAGATAAATCCATTGTCATTTTGATCTTCTGGCTGATGTATAAATTCGCGATGACATAAGGCTGGGAAACGTTTACGTAATTTGATTAGTTCGGCGGTAAACTCGACCAATGGCCAATCGATATTTTGCCAATCAATCCAACAAATACGATTATCTTGGCAGTAAGCATTATTGTTACCTTGTTGGCTATGCCCCATTTCATCGCCACTTAATAACATTGGCACGCCTTGGGATAGCATTAATGTGGTGAGAAGGTTTCGCTGCTGGCGTGAACGAATTTGAAGAATATCACCGTCATCCGTTTGCCCTTCTACGCCATAGTTATGGCTGAGGTTTTCATGATGACCATCACGATTATCCTCGCCATTATCTAGATTATGACGTTGCTGATAACTCACCACGTCATGCAAAGTAAAACCATCATGGCTGGTGATAAAATTAATACTGGCTGAGGGACTGCGGCCATGATGTTCAAAAAAGTCACCAGAACCATGAAAGCGTCTAGCAAATTCAGGCAACATGCCATTATCACCACGCCAAAATCGTCTCATAGTATCGCGATATCTATCGTTCCATTCACTGAAAGCAATAGGATAATTACCCAATTGGTAGCCTCCAGGACCTATGTCCCAGGGTTCTGCAATCAGTTTCACTTGGCATAGCACTGGATCTTGAGATATCGCATCAAAAAAACCACACCCAGGGTCAAAACCATAGGTTTCACGACCTAAGCAACTGGCTAAATCAAATCTAAAGCCATCCACTCCCATGACCTCAACCCAATAACGTAGTGAATCCATGATCAGCTGTAATACTTGCGGATGATTGGAGTTAAACGTATTTCCGCAACCCGTATCGTTAATGTATAAACGCTGATCGTTTGACACTAAGCGGTAATAACTGGCGTTATCAATTCCGCGAAAGCTTAACGTTGGGCCTAGGCGATTACCTTCTGCCGTATGGTTATAAACTACATCCAAAATGACTTCGATATTCGCTTCATGGAAAGCATCCACCATGTCTCGAAACTCAGTGATACTGTCACCACTGAGATAACTTGGATTGGGTGCAAAAAAACCAATACTGTTATAGCCCCAGTAATTACTTAGGTTTTTTTCAATCAAGAAGGGTTCATTGAAAAAACTTTGTACAGGTAATAGTTCAATGCAATTAACCCCGAGCTGAGATAGGTATTGAATTGAGTTTTTTGATGCAAGACCTGCGAAGGTTCCCTTAATTTCATCGTCAACCTCATGATTCAAGACACTAAAGCCTTTCACATGTGTTTCATAAATAATGGTTTGCTCTAAAGGAATGTTTGGACGCTTTATCGTTTTTTGCTTTAATGCGCGATCGTCTATCACCACACATTTAGGCATAAAATTCGCGTTATCAATATCGCAAAAAGACAGGTCGGACTCGCTACTGTCTAGTGCATACCCGTAATTGGCATCATTGGGTTCAAGCTCACCTAGCAGTTGTTTTGCATATGGGTCGAGCAATAATTTATGGTGGTTAAATCGATGTCCAAGCATCGGCTGGTAAGGGCCGTAAACGCGATAGCCATATAAAGTCCCTGCAGTCAGTCCTTCAAGATAACCGTGCCAAATTTGTCTGGTTTTTTGCGGTAGGACAAACTGTTGCTCATTCAAACCATATTGGTCGAAAATACAAAGCACCACCTTGGTTGCATGAGCTGAAAATAATGAAAAGTTAACCCCATTATCATCCACAGATGAACCCAATGGATAAGGGCTACCAGTTGCTACACTCTCTAAAAGTTGTTGAGATTTAGCATATGACATGACTAATCCTCATCCAGCACATTATTTGAGTTAACGGCTAACACAACACAAGCTAACGGTGGCACAGTGATCACACCACTGCCTTTCATTCCCTGCCACGCTTCCTTATCGTAAGCAATGACACTATTGGTCACATCACTGCCTCCATAACAATGACTATCGCTGTTAAGCACTTCGACATAATCTTGCTCAAGTGGTAATCCAACACGAAAATGATGATGCACTTGTGGGGTCATATTAATGATGAAGACTAAATGTTCATCGGTTGATTTTGCATAGCGTACAAAGCTAAACACACTGTGTTGACTGTTATCACAGTCGAGCCATTGAAAGCCGGTGGTTTGATGATCTAATTCGTACATACAAGGATATTGCAGATAGAGGTTATTTAAATCCCTCACCCAATCTTGCATGCCTTGATGTGGTGCATATTGTAGTAAATGCCAATCTAAACTCTGGTTATGGTTCCACTCATCACGTTGAGCAAACTCTGACCCCATAAAGATTAACTTCTTACCTGGTTGGCCCCACATTAAGCCAAAGTATGCCCGTAATGTGGCAAATTTTTGCCAATCATCACCTGGGATTTTGTGTAGCAGCGAGCCTTTACCATGTACCACTTCATCATGGCTGACGGATAATATAAATTGCTCGGTGTATGCATAAACCAGCGCAAAGGTCAGTTCATGATGGTGATGACTTCGATAAATGGGATCGCGTTTTAAGTAGCTTAAGCTGTCATTCATCCAGCCCATGTTCCATTTAAACCCAAAGCCTAAGCCGCCATTTACAGTAGAGTTAGTTACCCCAGGCCACGCCGTCGACTCTTCAGCAATCATGGTCACGCCTGGATAGGATGCATAAATTCGTTCATTCAATAATTTCAAGAATTCGATGGCTTGAATGTTTTCACGACCACCATATTCATTAGGTAACCATTGCCCTGAATCTCGGCTGTAATCTAAATACAGCATCGATGACACGGCATCTAAACGCAGTCCGTCGAAATGAAACTCTTCTAACCAATAACACGCGTTACTGAGCAAAAAACTTTGTACTTCACCGCGGCCATAGTTGTAAATCAAAGTGTCCCAATCAGGGTGTTCCCCTTGACGTGGATCTTCGTGTTCATACAAGCAGCTACCATCAAACTTTGATAAACCATGGGGATCTTTTGGAAAGTGTGCAGGTACCCAATCCAGCAAAACACCAATATCACGGGCATGACAGGCGTCAATAAAGGCTTTCAAACCTACAGGATCACCAAATCTATAAGTCGCTGCATACAAACCTACGGGCTGATACCCCCATGATCCGTCAAATGGGTATTCACTAATGGGCATCAATTGAAGATGGGTAAAACCCATTTCTTCAATATAAGGTATGAGTTGGTCTATTAAGTCTTGATAGTTTAAATATTCATCACCCAACTCACCTTTACGTTTCCACGAGGCTAGTTGAACTTCATAGGTCGACATTGGTGCATGATGTAGTTGTGTATCGCCACGCTGTGTAAGCCAGTGATTGTCATTCCATTGATAATCACTTTTTGCAGGAATAACTGAAGAATTGCCTGGTGCAGATTGCATTTGTACTGCGTATGGATCCGCTTTTTCAACCTGTTCACCATATTGATTGGTAATTTGATACTTATAAAATTGCCCAGCACTGGCATGGGGTAAAAAGATTTCCCATATACCGTTACTTGGATGAAAACGCATTACATGCTGCCTGCCATCCCAATGATTAACATCGCCGACCAAAGACACTCGCTTAGCATTGGGCGCCCAGACGCAAAAATGTACACCTTCAACGCCTTGCGTTTGGCGCCAGTTTGCACCTAGAAACTGATAACTCTTTTGCTGTTTTCCCTCAGCAAATAAATACACATCATCTGGGTTTATCAGCGAGCTAAATTGATAAGGATCGATAATGGTTTCAACGCTCATTGGATAAGTGACTTTTAGGCTATACAAAAAAGGCTTTACCCTTCGTCCCATCACGCCGGCAAATAAACCTTGATCGTCTATCTGGGCAAGTTCAGCCACTTTTTTACCGTCTTTCAAACTCATCACTTCAACGGCAATCGCGCCTTTAATGAAACAACGCACCAATAATGACTTACCATTTTCAGCCTTATGCATACCTAAGAGTGAAAACACATCGGTATAGTCACCGCTTAAAATTGCGATATCAGATCCATGATTAAAATAAGGGGCATTAGTCGTCATTGTTTATTGCTCCATGTAAAAGTTAATTTGTTACTGTCGCCCTACTACTTGCACTTAATGGTTAACAACAGTCTTAATAAGTTGGATTTGTTGGCCGTTACATCAAAATGTTATTCAATTGAACCTGCCGATTGCGAACACGATTCTGCAAGTGCAGATTGCTTGCAATGACGAGCACGATTAACAATATGAAGTTTTAGCTTCACATCTTCTGAGTCCATTATTTGCTCTAAACTCTGAGACAATCTGCGCCGCCAATTAGGATATTCTTTCCAAGTTCCTGGGATATTTATCGGCTTAACTTCATTAATAAGATCGTCAAGTTGAACGCTATACAACATGGATTCACCGGATGCTGTAAGTGATAACCATGCATGAATAAGCGCGGGTTGATTGATATCGTCTAAAGTGATGTGTGACGGTAAAAAGTGCTTTGATTTAAGCAAATCTAATAATTGCAGTTTCTCATTAAGCCTGTCGTTCAACGCGTTATATTTCTGCTCAGTGTCAGTTAAACCAAGTTGTTGCCTTAACTGAATGTCGTCGCCATTCCACCAAGCTGACAGTGTTGGTACATCATGATTTGCTAACATCATCAAACTATGTGGTTTATAAAATTCAGGCGGTGTAAACCCATGGTAATTTTTTGTGAAATAGAACAGTTCGTTAGAAAAGATTTTAGCTTTTGATAAGTTTTGAACAATCTCAGGTGGAACAATGCCTAAGTCTTCACCAATTAATAAACATTGTGCTCGCTGACTTTCGAGACACAGAATCGCCAATAACGTATCTAGTGGATAATAAACATAAGCACCATTACCGAGATGAGTATCTGTAGGCCACCACCATAAACGTAATAACCCCATCACATGATCAATCCGTAACCCACCACAAGACTCCATATTACTGCGAATGAGCGTAATAAAATGCTGGTAACTTTGCTGCTGAAGGTTAATAGGATCAAGTGGGGTTAGCCCCCAATTCTGCCCTTGTGGCGCGAAAGGATCTGGCGGCGCGCCGATATTCGCTTGCTGGCAAAAATATCTAGCATTTTGCTGTACCTCAGAACCCGTTGGAGATGCCCCAACAGCCATGTCCCTGACTAAGCCAATCTGCATGCCGACAGATTTAGCTTTTAACTGACATAAAGCTAATTGTTCTGCAGCCACAAACTGTAAGTAACAAATAAAATCAGCTTCATAGCTAACATTAATATGATGAGGTTCAGCTGCTGGGCTGTTATTGGATAAAGCTAATTGATGATCGACAAATTGACTTAAAGCTTCTCCCTGTTGCTTTTTAAATTGAGTGAATTGTTTAAATCGCTTTGAACGTTTCGAGCTATTTTTAGTGATAAATACGTCAAACAATAATCGATAGATTGAATACTTAACTTGATAAACAGCCGAGTAATTGAGTAGCTCTTCATTGAATAAATCCGTTTTTTTATTATCAAATTCATCAGACTGAATTATGGCCGCGATACTTGCGTATTCGTCTACTGATTCAATGTGGATATATAAAGGATTTAATCGACGGCGATCATCAGGGCTGTACGGGCTGACACTATCGGGTAAACCTAAAGCATGCAGCGGATTTAATAATATAAAATCAGCACCTTGTTCAGCTGAATAATCAATTAGCTTTTGCAAGTCGTTAAAGTCACCAATGCCCCATTGACTGTGACTCTTAATGCTATATAGCTGCGTGCTTATTCCCCAAGGTTTACTCGCATCAACTCCATTTGTGTTTACATGAGCATTTGAACCTAGCTTGGAAGCTGAATTAGCTTTTAAATGCGTTGTTAATTCCGACTCTTGATGCTCAACAGTGCCACAATATGCACTGCGCGGCGCAAGCATAAATATGCCAGTATATGTTTGGGTGTAATTATCTGATTCGGTGGTTAAACTAATTTGATGATAACCAAGACCCACTGGTATATTAGATTCAAGATTTAATCGATATTGGTATTTGAAGTACTTAATTGAATCAAGTTGATAATCTCCAACAATGGATAGCTGATGACTATGCACTTGAAAACGATAAACATCGCCTTGTTCGCTAATGATTTCAACCCGCAATTGCCCGATAAATGATTCAGGAAAAAATACTTCCACTACCGGTTTATCAACATTGCTCCACTGAAAATGATGCAAAGGAATTAGCCATGGCTTTACGTCAAGTTCATAAATCCGTTGCTCAATATAAGCATCACTAAAACTCTGTTTATTCGGATCTTTATCTAAATAACCCAAACACATTGATTTTAGAATTCCATTTCTATCTTCAGGGCAAATGTGAATATTGTTGCCAAAGCAATCAATAAATTCAGCCCCTACGCCTTGCAAATACAGTAACTTCTCCAGTCCCATATTTGTCTTCCTCGCGAATAACATAACTGGTTAATAACTCAGCACTAACCATGCCAGTAAAACATCACAGTTTAACTACAGTGATATTTCATTAAGGTGACAAGTTAATTTACATGTATTCAGCAACTTACAACCGATAAAAAACCAAGCTTATATTTTGACCGTTTGAATTTAATCATGAATGTATTGGTGCAGATAGTATTTTGGTGCAAAAAACGCACAAGCAATGTGCATTACAAATCACTGAAACAATATAAGAAAGGTGCTACCAGAGATGTTTTATATATGATGCTTTCAAAGCAACAATCTCTTATGATGGGCTTAAATAATAAGTAATTAATACTGTTACACAACCAACGGGGGAATAAATGAACGCCACTCAATTCAATGTACATTTTTCTCTTCAAAGCCTAGCTAGCGAAATAACCTCTGCACCGATTAATAGAAGCTTACGAAAGGCTGCTGTACTAGTGCCGTTAATGGAAGTTGATGGACAGTTACAAATATTACTGACTCGACGTGCACTGCATTTAAGAGCGCACCCAGGACAATATAGCTTTCCTGGCGGTAAAGTAGATGATGCAGATAACAGCATGATTGAAACCGCGCTTAGAGAAGCTGACGAAGAAATTGGTTTAACTGCTGATAATGTTACCGTTATTGGTAACTTCCCTCCTCACGCCACTTTTACCGGTTTTGAAGTAACACCGATTGTCGGAATAATAAAACAACCTTTTGATATCATATTAGATCCAGGTGAAGTGTCTGAAACCTTTTGGGTGCCACTACAATACTTCTTTGACGCGAGTAATCGATATACTTTTAGTTTTATGCGAAACGGCAATGATTTTGATGTGCATTATATGCCGTACAAAGGAAAGTTTATTTGGGGAGTGACGGCAGCAATTATTGATTTACTGTGCCGTCATATTGATTTACAGCATTTAAAATAATGTCAGCTTTATATTACGTAACGAATATAAAACCCCGCAGCAAGAGAAACCAGTAGTAACAAAGGAATATTGACCCAGTATTCTATCTTTCGTGACGTTTGCGCGTAATAGTTCACTGCTAGGTTCACTAAGCTTATCCCTGCACACCACCAAATTAAGTACTCTAATTTGATTGTTAAGTCAGGATCCCAATTAAAGCGTACTTCAACACCTTTGCTCATATAATAGCCAACAGCTCTGTCGGGTCTTGCTTCACCAAACACGATAAGCGCGTAAACAGCTAATGCCCAACCAGTAATGGATAGCACAGTTAATATAAATTGCAGAACTTTGGTTTTGGACATTTAACCACCTACATCAATTAGATGATAATAAAATATACTCTTTGTTCATACGCTTACAAGCATAAATTAAGATCAATTTTAGTCGTTTAAAGATGATTTACCCCATTAAACAGTCGATATTGTTAAAAGTTAGCTAATAATCTTGTTATAAGGGCTTTTTCGGCTTGTGAAAAGCCGATATCAAGGTAATATAAAGCACTTATTTTTATCATTGATCCATTGGAGAACTAAGCAACAATGAGCATTACATCTGTCGCTTCTGTATTTAAAGGTGACTTCGCGATTGGTTCGCAAGTTACAGTACGTGGTTGGGTTCGATCTCGCCGCGATTCTAAAGCTGGTATTTCATTCCTAGCTGTTTATGACGGTTCATGTTTTGATCCTATTCAAGGCGTAGTACCGAATAATTTAGATAATTATACTGAAGAAGTGCTTAAGCTTACTGCTGGTTGTTCAGTGATCATGACTGGTGAAGTCGTTGAGTCTCCAGGTAAAGGTCAAGCATTTGAAATGCAAGTCACCAAAGTTGAAGTAACTGGTTTTGTTGAAGATCCTGATACTTATCCTATGGCAGCTAAGCGTCACTCTATCGAGTACCTTCGCGAACTTGCTCATTTACGTCCTCGCACTAACATTATTGGTGCCGTTGCCCGTGTACGTAACTGTTTATCTCAAGCTATCCATCGTTTTTATAACGAACAGGGTTACATTTGGGTTTCTACCCCATTAATCACTGCTTCAGATACTGAAGGTGCTGGTGAAATGTTCCGTGTATCAACATTAGACATGGAAAACTTACCGCGCACAGATAAAGGTGCTGTCGATTTTTCTGAAGATTTCTTCGGTAAAGAATCATTCCTAACGGTTTCTGGTCAGTTAAACGCTGAAACATATGCGTGTGCACTGTCTAAAGTGTATACCTTTGGCCCAACATTCCGCGCAGAAAACTCAAACACGAGTCGTCATTTAGCTGAGTTCTGGATGGTTGAACCTGAAGTCGCATTTGCTGACTTAGATGATGCTGCAAAATTAGCTGAAGACATGCTTAAGTATTGTTTCCGCGCAGTATTAGAAGAACGTCGTGACGATTTAGAGTTCTTTGCACAACGTGTTGAGAAAACAGCAATCGAGCGTTTAGAAGCATTCGTAACCAGTGACTTTGCTCAAATTGATTACACTGACGCAATCGAAATTCTTAAAGCGTGTGATAAGAAATTTGAATTTGACGTTGAATGGGGTATCGATTTACATTCTGAGCATGAGCGTTACCTTGCTGAAGAACATTTTAAAGCCCCTGTTGTTGTTAAAAACTACCCGAAAGACATTAAAGCATTCTACATGCGCTTGAATGACGATGGTAAAACAGTGGCAGCAATGGACGTACTTGCACCTGGTATCGGTGAAATTATTGGCGGCGCACAACGTGAAGAACGTTTAGACGTACTTGATGCGCGTTTAGCTGAGATGGAATTAGACCAAGAAGATTACTGGTGGTACCGTGATCTGCGTCGTTATGGCACAGTCCCTCACGCTGGCTTCGGTTTAGGTTTTGAACGTTTAGTATCTTACGTTACAGGCGTAAGCAATATCCGTGACGTGATCCCATTCCCACGTGCACCAAAATCTGCAAACTTCTAAATCAACCCTCTGGTTCGAGAGGTAATTGATTTAAAAAACGCGCTTTAGGCGCGTTTTTTTATGTCTATAAATCCAGCATATAAACATCAAAAATAATCACCTATAACCACCTTTATTCATCAACACCCTCTGCAAGCGCATATAAACATGGCTTTAGCTATCAATTTAAATCATCCATAAATAAAAGCTAATTCACTGTTTACACTCTAAGGCCTTATTAACAAAGTTTTTGTTGATACGATTTTACTATTGAAAACTTGTTTGCGACTTAACTGCATAGTCATAATAAATGCCATATAATGATTGTTATAACCAAATCAATAATATCGAGCGAATAATGGAAGTCGAACTACTTGAAATTCGAAACTTCATCCGCCAGTACCCACCTTTTGATCAACTGCCTGAGCAAGCGTTAATCGAAGTGTCTAAAAGCGTCGAAATCTCTTACTATCGTTCTGACAGTATGGTGATTGAATTTGAAGATAAGATTCATGATCTGTATATGATCCGTAGCGGCGTAGTAGAAATATACCGCCGTAAAGGTGAACTCTATAATCGACTCGATCAAGGTGGTTTGTTTGGACAGCTTGGCTTATTGACCAACAATAAAGTTCGTTACCCAGCAAAAGCAGTTAAAGACACGCTGCTTTATTGCATTCCCGAAAATATTTTTGAAGAGTTTTGTGAACGTTACGATGTCTTTGCTGACTTTGTTGAAGTTGAAGGCAGTATTCGATTACAGCAAGCTGTTGAGGATAATAGTGATGATGCTAACTCTCTCACTACATCTAAAGTAAAAACCATTCTGAGTGCTGAACCTGTGATGTTGTCTAATACAACATCAATTCAAGATGTTGCCAGGATTATGACCAATGAGAATGTGTCAGCAGCCATCATTAATGATCCAAGCCTCACAGATGAAGGCGGAAACAGTTTTGTCGGCATCATTACCGTTCGCGATCTATGTGCAAAAGTCATTGCTGAAGGCTTAGACGTTGACACGCCAGTGGGCGAAGTGATGTCTACCGAGCTCATATCGTTAGATCATAATGCCTATATTTTTGAAGCCATGCTATTAATGCTTCGTTACAACGTTCACCATCTACCGATTTTAAAAAACAGGCAACCTATCGGCTTAATTGAAGTCACCGATATTATTCGATATGAATCTCAAAACAGTTTGCTAATAGTCAGCAGTATTTTTCAGCAAAACAGCATTGAAGATTTAACTGTATTGTCTCAGCAAAACAGTGCTTGTTTTGTCCGTATGGTTAACGAGGATGCTAACTCGCATATGGTCGGTCGTGCAATGTCAGAAATTGGCCGTAGCTTTAAGCAACGCCTCCTTGAATTAGCTGAAGAAAAGTTTGGTCCACCACCTGTGCCCTACTGTTTTCTTGCACTGGGTTCAATGGCGCGTGATGAACAATTAATCGTCACCGATCAAGATAATGCCATTATCCTCGACAATGATTATCAAGAATCACTACACGGTGAATATTTTGAAAACCTGGCTAACTATGTATGTGATGGCCTAGCGGCTTGTGGATATACATATTGCACTGGCGATATTATGGCGACTAACCCTGAATACCGTAAAACTCAATCTCAATGGGAAGATTGCTTTGCTGACTGGATTGAAAATCCGAACCCTCAGGCTTTATTAAATTGTTCTATTTTCTTCGATTTGTATGGCGTGTATGGCAGACCTAAATGGGCTGAACAATTAAATGCCTTCATTCTAAGAAAAGCGAAAAAAAATAACCGCTTTTTAGCCTGCCTTGCTCGAAATGCGTTAAACCGTACTCCGCCATTAGGCTTCTTTAAAGATTTCGTCATGGAAAAAGATGGTCGTCATAACAATTCGATCAACTTAAAAAGACGTGGCACAGCCCCACTGGCTGATTTAATTCGTGTTCACGCACTGGCGATTGGCTCTCAATCGCAAAACTCTTTCGATAGACTGGAAGACATTATAGAAGCCGGGATCCTTCCTGCTACCAAAGGCAAAGATTTACAACATGCCATGGAGTTCATTTCATTAGTTCGCATTCGTCATCAGGCATTAGATATTGAGGCAGAACAAGAACCTGATAACAATATTGAACCTGAAAACATGTCTGAATTTGAAAGGCGTAATCTTAAAGATGCATTTTTGGTATTAAGCAGCGCGCAGAACTTTTTAAAATTCCGCTACACTGCAAACAGTATGCAGGGGTAAACAATGCGTAATATCACCAATCAAGAAGTCTTAAACTGGGAAGCGTTTTTACAAATAAAAGCCAAAGAAAGCAAAGATAAACGCTTAACAAATTTTTATGATGTCGGCACATATCATGCTGAAACACTCCTCAAAGATATTGAGTTTGTTGCGCTAGACTTTGAAACTACCGGGTTGGATGCTGACCAAAATAGCATCATCAGTATTGGGTTGGTGCCATTTACGCTGAACCGAATCGCACTAAGACATGCAAAGCATTGGTTTGTTACCCCTGAAGATAAACTGCAAGAAAACTCTATTATCATTCATGGTATCACTCACTCTGACTTAAAAGGGGCACCTGACTTACTGCGTATTTTAGAGCAATTATTAGATGAACTTGCGGGTAAAATTGTTGTAGTGCATTACCGTCGAATAGAACGTGATTTTTTTGATGCCGCACTGCGATCATTGATTAAGGAAGGAATCGTATTTCCCGTCGTTGACACCATGCAAATAGAAGCTGAATTGCAGCAAAACAAACCTAAAGGCTTTTTAGATTGGTTTAAGCATAAACGACCTGAATCCATCAGATTGGGAAGTACGAGAATTCGTTATAACCTGCCGACTTATCCACCACATGATGCGCTAACGGATGCCATTGCCACAGCTGAGTTATTGCAAGCGCAGATTTATCATCACTATAGCGCGGAAACTCCGATAAAAAAATTGTGGATTTAGCGCTGTAAAGCTGTGCTATATCAAATAAAAAAGGCACCTTAATTAAGGTGCCTTTTGCATTGTTCTAATAATGTACATTCTCAATACATAATGTCGATAGCAGAGCAGGAACTTAACGCTTTTCTGTTCTTAATCCCATTATTAAACTGATACACATTACCAGCAGAATGATGGTAAATGGTAATGCTGTCGAAATTGCACCAGCTTGTAATGCTTCTATCGCCTCAGTACCACCAACCCAAACTAGCGCTGCAGCAATCGCGCCTTCAACTAAAGCCCAAAACACGCGTTGCGGTGCAGGTGCATCGACTTTACCACCAGAGGTAATACTGTCGATAACCAATGAACCTGAATCCGAAGATGTCACAAAGAATATTAACACTAAGATGACAGCTAGCATTGATAGGATGTTGCCTAAAGGCAATTGATCAAACATTTGGAACATGGCTAAAGGAACATCTGTCAGTCCTTTTTCACCTAGCGTACCAATGTTATTCACCACTTGATCAATACCAACGCCACCAAATACAGACATCCATAGTATCGTTACCACTGTCGGTGCAATTAGCACGGCAGTCATAAACTCACGAATCGTACGACCTCGTGAAATACGCGCGATAAACATACCAACAAATGGGGACCATGAAATCCACCACGCCCAATAGAATACAGTCCAACCATGCATCCAGGCTTCGTCTTCGCGACCGATAGGATTACTTAATGGAATGATATTCTTAATGTAGCCCATAACAGTCGTAGGGATTGTTCCCATTGCTACTGCAAAGCTCACTAAAGCAACAAATACCACTAAGATAAGCGCGAGCAGCATATTGACATTACTAATGACTTTAACGCCGCCATCAATACCGCGCATTACCGAAACAACTGCAATTAAGGTCACTGCAAAGATAATCGCTATTTGCAGGGTTAAGCCGTTTTCCATACCAAATACATGATGGAAACCACTAGCAGCTTGTTGTGCCCCTAAGCCAAGCGATGTTGCTAAACCAAACAAGGTTGCGATAACAGCCAAAATATCAACAACATGCCCAGGCCAACCCCAAGTGCGATCACCCAAAATCGGATAAAACACTGAACGCATCGACAGCGGTAAACCTTTGTTGTAAGCAAAAAATGCTAACGATAATGACACTACACCATAGATTGCCCACGGGTGAAGTCCCCAGTGGAACATAGTCGCACCCAGTGCGAGCTCTTTAGCTTCAGCAGTATTGGCTGCGACATTAAGTGGCGTTTCATACCATCCAGTAAAATAAGCTACAGGTTCAGCAACAGCCCAAAACATCAGCCCGATCCCCATACCAGCAGCAAATAACATAGCAACCCAAGATAATCTAGAATAGTCAGTCTTGGCCTCTGCTCCGCCCAAACGGATTTTACCGTAAGGCGAAATAATCATTGCTAAACAAAACAATACGAAGATATTGGCTGACCACATAAATAAACCATCGAAAGCACCAATAATTTGCCATTTGATGCCGTCTAAAACAGATTTAGATGTTTCTGGTTCCACCAACAAGATAGCGATGATGAACAGACCAATTAAGGAAGCGCTGATACCAAAAACAGGGTTATGTACATCAAAACCCCATTTTTGAATGTTATCTTGACCGACGGTGTAATCAGTATTGTCGATACTGTATTTATCTTTACTAGTATTCATTGATCCTCGTTTAGAAGAACTTTCATTCTGAAATGTCATTATATTTTACGCTATTAAGCGATTTTTTACAGTCGCAGCCGTAAAGCAATCACGTTTAATGTCTCGTTTTTAAGCTAAGATTAGACTTCCTTAACAAAAGTGGTGAAACAACCCGCAAAATATAAACACTCATTTTTGAATGTGAAGTTAATACCTTCAAAGTATTCTGATATTAAAAGATAAAAAAAGCTTAGCATAATTGCTAAGCTTTTATTGTTTCAAACAGGATTGTCTGTAAGTTTATCGATAATAAACTAACTGTTAAGAATAATTTGTTCCCGCAGGCTTTTCACTTGGTCACGCACTGCAGCAGCTTGTTCAAACTCAAGATCGCGCGCATGTTGATGCATCTGCTTTTCTAGTGCATCAATTTGCTGCGATAATTCAGCAACACTCTGTACTTTAGTATCGGTTTTATATTGTGTTTCTTTTTCAGCTACTTTACCAAAAGCAGTGTATTTGTGTTTACTGTTACCACGATGAGGATCGCCCAAGTCCATCACATCTGTGACTTTTTTCGTCACCCCTTTTGGTGTTTGCCCTAATTTCAAATTATGCGCATGCTGCTTTTCACGGCGACGTTCTGTTTCTCCAATCGCTTTTTCCATCGACTTAGTGACTTTGTCAGCGTACAGAATAACTTTACCATTAACATTACGTGCTGCGCGGCCAATGGTTTGGATAAGTGAACGTTCAGAACGTAAAAAACCTTCCTTATCTGCATCTAAAATACACACTAACGACACTTCTGGCATATCTAAGCCTTCGCGAAGCAAGTTAATTCCAACCAGAACATCAAAGTGACCTAGTCGTAAATCTCGTATCACTTCTACACGTTCAACGGTATCAATATCAGAATGTAAATAACGGACCTTAACGCCATGCTCATCCAGGTATTCGGTTAAATCCTCAGACATACGCTTGGTTAACGTTGTAATAAGTACCCTTTCATTAACGGCAACACGTTTTGGGATTTCAGAAAGTAAATCATCGACTTGAATAGCAACGGGACGAATTTCTATTTCTGGATCAAGTAAACCAGTCGGTCTAACAACTTGTTCAGCAATTTCACCATCACTTTGCTCAAACTCATAATCACTTGGGGTTGCAGATACAAATACCGTTTGTGGCATTAACTGCTCAAACTCTTCAAATTTAAGTGGTCTGTTGTCTAATGCTGAGGGTAAACGGAAACCATATTCAACAAGTGTTGTTTTACGGCTACGGTCACCTTTGTACATTGCGCCAATTTGAGGCACGGTAACGTGGGATTCATCAATAATTAATAAACCATTTGCAGGTAAATAATCTAATAATGTTGGAGGTCCATCGCCTTGTGAGCGACCAGATAAATATCGAGAGTAGTTTTCGATACCTGAGCAATAACCTAACTCGACCATCATCTCAATATCATATTGCACACGTTCTGAAATACGTTGAGCCTCAATCAGTTTATTGTTATCTAATAGCTCTTTACGACGTTCACGCAATTCTTCTTTTATATGCTCTGTCGCTTCGATGATTTTCTCTCTAGGAGTAACATAGTGGCTCTTAGGGTACACAGTAGTGCGAGCTAAGCGTTTAGTGACATGACCTGTTAATGGATCAAACTCACTGAGTTGCTCAATTTCATCATCAAATAACTCAACTCTGACCGCATCGCGTTCTGATTCAGCAGGAAAAATATCAATTACTTCACCACGAACACGAAACGTACCGCGCTGTAGGTCGATATCATTGCGGGTATATTGCAGCTCACCTAAACGAGTAATAATGTCGCGCTGCCCCATCATGTCACCTTGACGCAGATGTAATAGCATCTTCATATATAGCTCAGGATCGCCCAAGCCATAGATAGCCGACACAGACGCGATTAATACCACATCTTTACGCTCTAGCAGTGCTTTAGTCGCAGAAAGGCGCATTTGCTCAATATGAGCGTTAACTGAAGCATCTTTTTCGATGAAGGTATTAGAGGCTGGAACATAGGCTTCTGGCTGATAGTAATCATAATAAGACACAAAATATTCAACGGCATTATTCGGAAAGAACTCTTTCATCTCGCCATATAATTGTGCAGCCAATGTCTTATTTGGCGCCATAATGATTGTCGGACGACCTAAGGTCTGGATTAAATTAGCAACGGTAAATGTTTTACCTGAACCGGTTACACCTAATAAGGTTTGCTTAGCGACACCGGCTTCTAGCCCATCGACCAGCTGTTTTATCGCCGTAGGCTGATCACCAGCGGGAGAGTAATCTGAAACAAGATTGAAAACCGGTTCTTTCACGTCTAAGCATCCTATAAAAATGATAAACCATTTTATACTGAACCTGCCGAACATTGCGACCCAAAAGCTTTATAAACCCAGCCAAACAATCGCAGATACAAGAATTTGCATAGTTGAAAACTATTTTTCGTCTGGGACACGTTGATTGCTAATTGCAAATGACTTGCACATGAGTTGGATTTATCATCAGTTGATAATTTGTCACTTTTAAAACAGCCATCATCTAAAACAAACACCAAAAATGGTTTGATAAATGAATAAGCGATCCCAAATGATTTAGCCGCTTATCAGTCAATCATTACAATTTGACGAACAAAACATGAAATTATGCTACAACAGCGCCAAAAGCTTAAAACTGTCGATAAAAGCGCCAAAAACCTCATTTCTATGGCAATTTAATACACAATAGCGCGTACGCATATACTACATTAACCATCACTAAATAATCCGAGCAAATAAAAATCTATTGCATTTTGTAACACCTTGATTAGTTTTATGATTTTTAATTTGTTGATTCAGAGCATAATTTAACTTCTAGTCAATGCTCATAAGGGCTTCAGAGGGTATTTTAAGAGTAACTCACAGGCTTATCCACAGATTTAGTGGATAACTCACTCTAGCCCAATATTACTGGGGTGTTAGGATAAACAGAAATTAATAAAACAGTAAAAAAAGATACATGAAATAAAATTACATTTGTAAGTCTGCTGACATGAATACATCATTTTGATTGAAACGGGGTATCGGCAATGACCTGCTCGTACTCGTAATTCGATCTCATTATTAATAAGCCGATCTACATTAAAATTAAAACAAGGGCCGCCATTTTCTTTACATAAAATTCCGCAAACAACATTATTGCTTGCTGTTTATGCGCGAGTAGTGACATTAACCAAACTTGGGCAGTAGTGTGCTTATGATGAAATAGTTAGTAGCATCACATTGCCTATTTTATCTTAGCTCTGATTGATTCCATTAAATGCTTTAATCCTTAAATCACTATCTCTTTTTTATCCCTCAACTAATAATCTTCCAAGGCTAGAACAGTACATATGAACAACTAGGAGCAACTAGGAGTAACTAGGAGTAACTAGGAGTAACTAGGAGTAATTAGGAAAAACTAGGAGTGATGAATACCAGCAAATCTATTTAATCAAGCCACGTGTAAATGGCGTAACCTAGATGTGACCGTTATCAAAGCCATCACCCACTACAAATTTAGCAGCATATATAAGTAACCTGAATACAGATGGCTAATGTTAATAAGCCAACGTAGATAACGATGCTTAATGAGTTAACCTTATAAAGAGCAGGTTTTTAAGCTTAGCCAAAAGATCTATGATTTTAGCGCTCATAGCTGAAAAACTGTTTATAAAGCGTTAGCCGCTTATATGATCGATTAGCTTGATAGGCGCGTAAAAAGACTTGTATCAGAAAGATAAACAAATATTTTGTAGAAAATGAATTTAGCGTCATTCAAATGATGTATATGTTTAGAACTGCGTATAGCATCAGTCTATATGGGATTAAATAGTGATTGTTAATGACTAAATCGCTCAATTAACCTGTTTAGGATTAAAGTTGATAAGTAAAATGATAAAGCCATTAAATCGTTACTAATCAATTTACTTGTGAAAAAACACTCATTATGATGAATTATAAGCCACGATGGGTATTAGATGAGCAGTTAACATCAATTTTTCAATTTTTTTTATATCTCGAGTTGACTGATCGTTCAGGGCGTTTTACTATGCGCTCCGTTCTCAGCAATACATTGCTAAAACGATTCCCCTGTAGTTCAGTTGGTAGAACGGCGGACTGTTAATCCGTATGTCACTGGTTCGAGTCCAGTCCGGGGAGCCAATTTAGTATAGTAAGTTGAAAACATAGATAAAATGCAATTCCCCTGTAGTTCAGTTG
>NZ_JBFRJJ010000053.1:0-404 GCF_041468785.1 Shewanella sp. 10N.286.52.E4 | reverse complement strand
TCGTTGATATGTGTTAATTATTTTCTAAATGGTTGACAGGTATATATAAAATTGTCTAAAAGCGTATCTGCTTGATGGATAGATGACGAGAAATAAACGAGTTAATTACTGCAAGTGGAGTTTTAATGAGTGATTGGAAGTGTGACGACAAAGAGTGGATGAAGCAGCGTAAAAAAGAGTGGCCGCAGTATCGGTTTAATATTTCTGATGCTTTGATTGAGGTTACAGACTTATCTAAAGAAGAATTAAACAGTTTAAAAAGCTACTTTCTCACCGGTGATAACAATGCGCTTGAAACACTTTATAAGATCAGGAGTGGTTTACTACTTGAGCTCTGGCTGCATCCAAGTGAAAACACGGACACATTAAAACAAGTGTTTCATCGCCATTGTGAAGAAAAAAAA